>NZ_JALQDC010000042.1:0-6292 GCF_023631445.1 Caballeronia sp. GAWG1-5s-s
CGAGCCCCGAATCAGGCGCCTTTCGCTGGCGCCATTACGCCGAAAACACCCGGCCCCTTTACGGCGAAAGGCAACACGCGCCGGCCCTCGGACGGATCCACGCATTGGAGCAGCTATAAGCTTGCTGCGGCATTGGGCGATGTGGGCGCCTCGACGGTACAGCGTATCTGGCGCAAGCATGGCGTGCGCCCTCATCGACTCGATACGCACATGGTCTCGAACGACCCTGACTTCGAGACCAAGGCTGCAGACGTCATAGGCCTCTATCTGAACCCGCCCGCTCATGCGGCGGTGTTTTGTGTGGATGAGAAGACGGCCATTCAGGCCCTGGATCGTAAGGACCGGATGTTGCCGCTGTCGCCAGGCCGAGCCGAGAGCCATGGCTTCGAATACAAACGTAACGGCACGCTGAGCCTGTTCGCTGCGCTCAACACGCGACC
The DNA here is from genome assembly GCF_023631445.1 of Caballeronia sp. GAWG1-5s-s. NCBI lineage: Bacteria > Pseudomonadati > Pseudomonadota > Betaproteobacteria > Burkholderiales > Burkholderiaceae > Caballeronia > Caballeronia sp. GAWG1-5s-s. The sequence continues at coordinate 441 of NZ_JALQDC010000042.1, forward strand.
GGGGAAGTCATCGGCAAAACCGCGCCACGCCATACCAGCGAGCAGTTCGTCGCCTTCCTCACCGGCGTGATCGCCAGCCAACGGTCTAAGCAAGAAATTCATGTGATCTGCGACAACGTCAGCAGCCACAAAACCGCACGTGTGCAGGAGTTTCTGCAGCAACACCGCAACGTGCGGTTGCATTACACACCGACGTACACGTCTTGGTTGAATCAGGTGGAAAACTGGTTCGCGCGCATCCAACGTGATGTGATCGCGCGAGGCATCTTCACCACTGTGAAGGACTTGGACCGTAAGCTGATGCGATATATCCGCGAGCACAACAAGAATCCGAAGCCGATTAAATGGAAGTACGACGATCCATCGCGCCGAATTCGGCCGGTGCCATTTCAATGATGCAGTGGACTAGCCGATGTCCGAATAGTCGAGAATGCGTCCGTCGTCCGCCGGCCGGCGCTCACCCTCGAACACGAAGCCAGTGATGGCCGACTCGCTGTGGGCACGAGTCAATAGTTCAATCGCCGCGCTTAGCGTTCATCGTTCTTACGTCTTCTTGCATGACTGCGTCCTTGTTGTCTGTGTAAGCATTTCCGAGTAGGCCGGCATAGTCACTGCGGTCAGTACTAACGATCGCGCGCAACGTCTTCGTGAGTGCATTGTCGGAAGGTTGTTTTCCGAAATCACTCGGGCAGTGCAAAGGGAGATGAGTGGCGTCTAGGCCGGCGCGTGCCGTCGTCCGCTAGAAGAAAACCTGTGGACCTCCTGCCTAGCCCTGGCGGAGGAGCGTCATAGGAAACGATCGTGACCTTCATGGCATCAAAAGTGTCTGCCATTGCGAACCCAGCGATAGCAACCTGCTGAGCCACCCTTCAAGAAATACAACGACACGTTCCGGCATCTCGCGGGCGATGACTGCTTGAAACAAGTCGCGGGCGCGCTTGCTGGCAGCTTGCGTCGGCGAAGCGATTTCGTCACGCGATACGGCGGCGAAGAACTCGTCGTGTTTCGCTGTCCGCTTGTAAAGAGGCGGGACTGTGTGTAGCGGATTCGCTAAGGGCGGCAGTGGAAACGCTAGGCGTCCAGTCGACATCGGCGACCGGCGCGCCGGTCACGGTCTTGATCGGCCTTGCATGCACGTCCCCCAGCCTGCCCGAGTCCGCACCCGAGCTGTTGGGCCTTGCATACGCTGACGCTAGTCGGGCGAAAGCGTGCGGCTGCAACCGAGTCGTCGACGCGGCACAGATTCCCGATGTTTTGAGAGATGCAATGACTGCGAGCGCAGTCCAGCGTTTTGGCCACTAACCCCGAACGCGGTGCGCTACACTGCGCAACGGGATCTGCGTCGACCAGCCAAGAGCGGGCGGCTCGCGGCTTTTTTAAGCGCAGTATGCCCGTGCTTGTCACGCTCCAATTGACGCACTTTTGCGATATCTTCCAGCATTCTTTCGGGATCCATAGCATATCGGAGCCCCCGTCATCGTTGGTGACCGGCGGAAGAGCAAGGCATGACGCGGTCCATTAGGGCTAGCCGTTGCCGCCGATGCGCCATAAACCTGCCCCAGCACCTAACTCGCCTGCGTCGATGCCAGCAGCACATACAACGGCGCGATTTCGGAGGACTGGCCGGGGTACCCCATTGACTTGTCTTTGCCGATGTACATCCGGTTCTCCTCCGTCTGTCCGCCGCTCGCCTGCAGCGGGGTTCAGAACGGTCCCGCCGCGACGGCATTCACCCGGATGCCGCGCTCAACATCTGTTTAGCGGCCCCCTGGTTACGTCGGTCATCGCATAGTCGAGTAGATTGGTGAGGGACCGTCCGCATTCACGGACGCCGTATTCATTCGGGGTAGCGGGGCGGAAAGAACCGCACGCGGTTCTACTCGTTAGCGCAAGCGCCGAGGCATCGATTCGCCCTTCGATGAGCATCGTCGAGACGATCGGCTGATATTGTTCTGCTGAAAGCGCAGCCGCGTCTTACACATCGCAGTATTACTGAGGCACATTCGAAGTCCGACCGACAACGGTCGCCGTTGCAATGAATGTCAATGGGCGACGGCGGCGTCCTCGGGGCACGATGATTGCGTGAAACGATCAAAAGGACATCGGACATTATGAGCAAAGGTTCCCCCTCCCCGCCCGGCCTGTGGACGACGCGTCAGTTTGATCCTGTCGATCCGCCCATCGCGGTGTTGATCGTGGACGACGACGAGCTGTTGTTAGCCGCGCTCTCCGCAGCCTGCACTGCCTATGGCTTGCGAACGTTCACCGCCAATGACGGCGCCGGAGCTTTCCGCATGCCCGACTCGTGGTTGCTACACGTTGTCATCCTCGACATCGAGATGAACGACTGCGACGGCTTCGCGGTGGCCGAGGCGATGCGCGGATCGACACGATTCGCGACCGTACCCATCATTGTTCATAGCTCGCTGACCGAAACCGAAATCATTGAACGCGGCAAGGCGGTCGAGATCGACGGGTTCTATCGAAAAGGCGCTTCTTTGGCCGGGCTGTTCAAGATGATCGAGCATGTCGCGCCTGCAAGAACAATCGATGTCTCCCAAATTGGAAGCGCACGCTTTAACAAAAGTTGATCGCGTTCTTCGCGTGCGCGGAGTTGCCGACAGGCGTGGTTCGACCTCTGTTTTACGCAAGCGCCAAATCAGGGTCAGTGGCTGCTATTTGCCGTGCCTTCTCCGGTTGAGGAGACCCGAACAGCAGTGAGCTCGAGGACCCCCGACCTTTCCCCGACAAGCTCGGAGCACTTCGGCATGTTCCGATTCATGAATACAACCCGATACCGGTTTGCCCGACATAGGTGCATTGTCAACGACGGATGGGCTACTTCAGGATTTTGAACAACTGACGATAGTCGACTGGTTTGGCAAGGTGATGATGAAAACCCGCATCCCGTGCCGCCTGGATGTCGCGCTCCCGAGCCCATCCGGTAAGCGCGATGAGCAACATGCCGCTACTACGCGGATCGAGTAGGATATGGCGGGCAACATCGTAGCCCGACATGTCGGGCAATCCGATATCCACCAGCAGCACGTCGGCTTGGAATTCGAACGCAAGACGCAGCGCGGCATGGCCGGTCGCGGCGGTATGTGTTTCGTAGTCGCCGGCCTCGAGCAGCATCGCGAGGCTGAGGGCCGAATCTTCACTGTCGTCGACAATGAGAATCCGGCGTCTGCCGCGCGGCGGCAATACAGCAGGCGCATCGCTGTTATGTCCGATCGTTCGATCAGACGAACGCGGTAGCCGGACGATAAATTCGCTGCCCTTTCCGACACCTGCGCTCGTGACCTTGACGCTGCCACCGTGCTGCTCCGTCAACGCACGTACGAGCGAGAGCCCAATGCCCAAGCCACCTCCGGACCGGGAATGGCCTTCGGGCAGTTGGGAAAACATAGCAAACAGCGTGTCGAAGTGCTCTGGCGCTATGCCGATGCCCGTGTCGCGGACAGCTATGACCAGCTCATCGCCTTCACTACGCACCACCAAGTCGATTGTGCCGCCGGGGGGCGTGTATTTGGCCGCGTTGTTCAAGAGGTTGAGCACGATCTGCGTCAGTCGCGTTGGATCCGCGTTCACGAACACAGGTGCGTCCGGCAGGTTGACACGCAGGTGGTGCGACTGGGTACGAACGAGATCCCTAACGCCTTCAACTGCAAGATCGATGACCGTTGCGAGACTGATGTGTTGCTTGCGAACCTCGAGCTTGCCTTCTGCAATCCGGGAAACGTCAAGCATGTCGTCCACCAACCTGCCAAGCTGCGCCACCTGACGCTCGAGCACGCGCGTGGACCAATTGCGTTGCTCGTCGGCGGACGCCTTCGTCGCCAGCAGCCGAACCGCGGCCTGGATCGGCGCGAGCGGATTGCGCAGTTCATGGGCGAGCGTGGCGAGGAATTCATCCTTATGTCGGTCCGCGCGCTGCAACGCCTCTTCCGCGGCAGTTCTCGCTTCAAGCGCCTCTTCGGCTTGCCGGCGAGCATGCAGAAGCTCTACCTCGTACTTGTGTCGATCGGTGACGACGATGCAGGCAAAGTCGTCTTGTTGGGTTTCACCGACCGTCCGCCGAACGGCGTTGATGAGCATGGGCACCTTGCGACCGTCGCGGCGCAGAACCTCTAGTTTCACCTCAGCGACCGAGCGTTGCAGCTGGAGCAAGGGAGCCCAATGCGTCTGGTGAAACACCTTGCCGCCAATGGTCAGCAAGTCCTGGATGCGACGCTGATCCAACAGCTCGTCTGCCGGGTAGCCCGTCCAGCGACAGAAGGTGGCGTTGACACGCACGATGGTGCCATCGGTTGTCGTGGAGACAAGCCCGCATGGGGCGTGCTCATAGGCCTCGCTCATCGCAGGAAGGGGTTGACGCGTACCGTCCATCTCAAAGGAGCAGCTGTTCAAGGAACTTTTCAGTGGCGTCAGTACACGGACCGGGCGCGCTCAGATGAGGACAATGGCCCACGTTATCGACCACGGCAAGGCGGCTGCCTGGGATCGTCTCGCGCAGGAATTCGCCAACCGACACAGGCGCGAGCAAATCGTCGTTCGACTGAATGATCAGCGTGGGCGTGGTCACGCGTGCGAGATCGGCGCGGTGATCTGACAGGAAAGTCACGCGAGCAAAATGTTTGGCAATGTCCGGGTCGGTGCGGCAGAAACTGTTCGTCAATTCCTGGGCCAGCTCGGGCTGTTCCGGGGCGCCCATGATGGAGGGCGCCATCGTGCTCGACCACCCGAGATAATTACTTTCGAGAGTGTCCAATAACTCTTCGATGTCGCTGCGCTCAAACCCGCCGACATAGCTTCCGTCGTTGATGAAGGACGGCGATGGGCCGATCATCACGTTCGCGGCAAAGCGCTCGGGTGACTTGATGGCCGCCAGCATACCGATCATGGTGCTAACCGAGTGACCGACGAAAACAACCCGGCCCGTGCTGAACTGCTCAACGATCTCCAACACGTCGTCAGCATGGCCTTGCAGGGTGCTGTACTTCTCGCGGTCGTAGGCCGTGAGGTCCGAGTCTCCGCTACCAACCAGATCAAAAAGAATTGTGCGATATCGCTGAGCGAAGGCCGGCGCAAAATCCCGCCACATGTTCTGGTCGCATCCAAAGCCGTGCGCGAAGATCATGGTGGTCGTTGCTGTCCCATCAACATGCACATTGTTACGCTTCGAAATGCCCACCTGATCCCTCGGAGAAGTGTGATTCGCCGTTGTACCGGCAATTGGTGTCTCCTGCATTATCGACCACCCGGTCCACACCGGACAACCTGCGATCTGCGGGCGATGGTCACGTCTTTGGGCGTGCGATGCCGGCCTATTCCTAACTTCATCGTTGCCCTGGTTGTGCTTTGTCGCCGCTTCATGCGTCGTCATCGGCGTAATAACGCGCCGCGGCCTCCAGCATGCGCCGCCGTTCCGCCCGCACGTAGATAGACGTGGTCTGCAATGACGCATGACCGAGAATGGCCTGGACGACATCAGTCGGCATCTCGCGCGCCACGGCCCGCGTGCCGAACGTGTGCCTAAAAGCATGCGCGGAGGTGTTCGCTAACTGTTCGAGGTCGTCGGTGCTGAAGTCCGCCAGCGCCGCACTCTCCTTCGCTAACCGTTGCACGGCCGTTCGCACGAGCCGCCCGAATGCATCGACCGTGTAGGGAGCGTCGTCCGCATCGGCGTCATGCCGCTCGAGCGCGGTGCGGGTAGTCGGGATCCACTGGGGCGCGATCAGCGGCCCCCGCGCTTCCGGTGCATCGAACGCCCGGCCGCGGTCGTGCCAATGTGCGCGCAGTGCCGCGACGGTCGCGCCACTGACCGGCACGGTGCGCTGCTTGCGGCGCTT
>NZ_JALQDC010000043.1:0-8361 GCF_023631445.1 Caballeronia sp. GAWG1-5s-s
TTCGCACCGCACGCCGCACAGAAGGATCAACTGAAACCACTGGCATCCGGTTTCTGCACAACTTGACGCACAGAACTGCTCTCGCGGCTGTTTCGCCGGCGCTTCCTCGAAGAACTTGAAGCGACCTATCACCGAGGGCAGTTGCGGTTCTTTGGCGAATACGCCGAGCTCAACGATCTCGCAGCCTTTGCCAAGTGGCTCGCGCCAATGCACGCATCCGAGTGGGTCGTGTATGCCAAACGCCCGTTCGCGGGACCTAAAGCGGTGCTCGCCTACCTGTCGCGTTACACCCACCGCGTCGCGATCTCCAACCAACGCCTGGTCGCGCTCGACGAACACGGCGTTACCTTCCGCTGGAAGGACTACCGGGTAAACGGACGCACCCGCAACAAGACCATGACCCTCGAAACAGGTGAGTTCACGCGTCGCTTCCTGTTACACGTATTGCCTGGCGGTTTCCACCGCATCCGCCATTACGGCCTGCTCGCGAACCCATCGCGGCGCGCGAATCTCGCGAAGATACGCGAGTTGCTGGGCGCAGCGTCTGCCACTCTCGGCAGCAGTGCCAACGACATTGCTACAGTCGAAGCGTCGCCGACCTTCGTTTGCCGGCACTGTGGTTCGCCGATGATCATCATCGACCTACTCCAGCGCAGCAGACCTATCCGGGCACCACCGGTTGAGCGAGAACACGCATGAATGCCATCGCGTCAGGATTCACACATCAACTGTCGGCTCTTCGGCAAAGAGAGCGCGTAGGAGACGCTTGCGCCTACGACTCCATACGGGCAGTCTGTTGCTGGCCGGTCCGGCCGATAGCAACGCCCAGCAGCGTCGCTGCTGCAATCGTGGTTGCCCTGACTCACATTTATCCCCGTTCATATACGCCGTGCCTTCAATGAGGTTGAACAAATCTCCATAGCGGTGAAAGGTTCAGACCACGTCGGGGCACTCCGCGGTTTCCTCCCTTGGGGCTTGTAGGACGCCTGCCCGCTGACGCCTGGGCGTGTTGACGTGCCGATGGATCAGGGCAGGCGTCCTACAACCCTAAACAGAAAGCGCCATTCGCTATGGGGATCACTTGGACAGACGAACGTCCGAAAGAGCGGCGATAAGGGCCATACGGCCGATCCGGATCCGCGATCGCCGCTAACTGAGTTCCGAGTCCAGACCGCCCTAGCAATCACTCGTCCTTGCTTGAGCGATCCGCTTTCTGCAACTTCCCGTCCCTGCTGATTCTCGCCGCCGATACTTGGCAATGGCGGTGGATGGGCAAAGGTATCGCAGCAGCGCGCCCAGGCATGCGGGATCCGTCGGCTTGGAGCAGTACGCGTTGAAGCCGGACTTCCTGGCCTCTTCCACGTTCGCTATGGCCGAGAGAGCCGAATGGCCGACCAAGACTGCGTCGCAAGTCGACGGATCAGACCGCAGGATGCATCCGACTTCGCGACTTCGAGCCCCGACAAATCCGGCATGCAGATGTCCAAGACGATGATGTCGGGTTGCCGACGGCGAGCCGTCTCGATGGCTGATCGCCCGTCATATGCGATGTGCGTAGAGAAGCCTTCGAGCGTCAACACCATAGCGATCGCGTCCGCCGTACCGGCATAGTCGTCGACGACGAGCACAACGGGGGAGCCAGTATACTCGCGTCGTTTGCGTGTCCAGATGGCACACTTGTGAGGAGTTGGAAACGGTACGTCACTCACCATGCTGGTCCTTGCTCGTTGGAACCGACGGATGCTTCTGCGCCTGATTCGTGCTGACGCGTAGCTTGTCTGACCAATGAGCAATCACCACGCCACTCAGCGAGCGCTCGGTCACCGACCGCGAGGGACCGCGCGGCGCTATGCCCGTCGCGAAACCATCAGGCGCTTCAGGGTTCTTCGGCGAAGCGGGCGTGCTGTCCAATCTCGTCTATGGCAGTCTTTTGCACGAGCGGCATCGTCACTACGTGGCACGGCGAGTGCTCGGAATGGTGCAGGGCGCATCAGCGTCCTGACTCTTAAAATCGCAAGATAGATGCGGTACCGCTTGGTAGATGCAATGAAGGCAACGGACGTATTATTCCTGGTCGATTCGCTCAAACGCCGTACCGACGAGTCGCCAGACTGGGCAGACGCATTGCTTGCGAAAGAAGTCTTCCAAGTTGCGGGGCTTGCAAAGGACTGGCTCGACTATCAGCCCGAGTTGCGGTGTGGCCTCGCGCTCGTCCATTCGTACCTGGTTCTCGGAATGCCCCGCGCCGCGCTGGCACGTCTGGAGGCGACGATGCTCAGGTTGGCGACCGCTCGTTGAGAGGAAGCGTGGGAATCGAAGACCGCCGCAGCTCAACACGACAGGCGTTCGCTGATCTTGTTGGCTTGGGAAGTGCCATTAGGTGATTAGGGCGCCGCGATTCCCTCATGTACCGATGTTGCGGCGATGACGACCGAGCCGGTGCATGACGTCTGCCAGCGCCTGCAGGTTGAACGGCTTCGGCAGGCATGCATCGCAGCCAGCGTCTCGGGCCGCTGTTTCCTCCTGTGCCGGCGGTCGGTCCGTGATGGCGACGATCGGCGTGTCGGCGCAACCCGGCACCGATCTCAGTCGTCGAATGAGTTCATAGCTGTTCATGTCAGAAAGGCCAAGATCGGTGACCAGCACGTCGAACTCAGCACTGCTTACTGCTTGCAACGCTTCGGCAGCAGTGGTCGACGTCGTGATGCGGGCGCCGTAAAGCGAAAGCAGCTCGGTCATTGCGCTCAGAGGGTCCGACAGGCTCTGGATGAGCAAGATGCGGGCGTCCCTGAAGATCGAGAGGTCTGCGGCCTTGTCGCCGGCCTCGCGAGCGGCCGCGGTCGGATTGGTGGAAAGCGACACGACAAAACAGGCGCCCTTTCCCTCGCCGTCGGACAATGCCTCGACGGTCCCGCCGTGCAACTCCGCAAGTTGCCGCACTAGCGAAAGTCCGATGCCCAGTCCGCCGGCTCGTGCGCGATACGGCACGTTGGGTGCCTGCTGAAATATTTCGAAGATCGACTCGAGTGCATCTGGTGCGATCCCGCAGCCCGTGTCACGCACTTCCAGCTTGACCTTGTCTCTATCCTGTTGCAACTGGACGACCACTTCGCCGCCTCTCGGGGTGAACTTGAGCGCATTGCTAAGCAGGTTCCAGACGATCTGCTCGATGCGTACCTCGTCGCCTCGGATGAGGACCGGGGTGCACGGGAGATGGGACGAAAGTTTGATGCCGCTTTCGTCGTAATCTCTTTGCATTGCGTCGGTGACCGTGCGGACGATGTTCGCGACGTCCGTCGGAGCAAATCGCAACGTTAGCTTCCCGGTCTGTATACGAGAGAAATCGAGCAGGTCATCGATAATCTGCGCCTGGGCCAGAACCGATTTCTGAATCGCATCCGACACTTCTTGAACGCGGCTGATATGCCGCGCTTCCGGGAGGCGTGCGAGGATTTCTGCCTTCATATGGATAAGGTTAAGTGGATTTTTCAGTTCATGCGACAGCACGGCGATGAATTCGTCTTTCAGCCGGCTTAGCTTGCGAATTTCTGTATTGGTCGCGCGTTCCTCCTCGAGCACACTCGCTCTTCTGCTTTCATCCAGCTTGCGCTTTGTCGCATCGTGGACAATCTTCGCGTAGCCGGCGAATCCCGGTACTTCAATGCGGCTCAGAAATCCGCTGCAGAAGATGCGTGCGCCACCTTTCGTTGCATGCCAGCGTTCGTCCTCCGCGCGCCCCGATTGAACAGCCTTCTCCCGCTCGCGCGCTGGGACATGACTGGCAACGTCTTCGGCCGTAAAGATGGGATCGAGCGCGTGCCCTAGCATCTCATCAGCATCGAAGCCGAAAATACGCTTGGCACCGACGTTCCAACTGACCACAGTCCCGTCGTCGTCCAATACGATGATGGCAAAGTCATGCGTCGCGTGTGCGGCGAGCCTGAGCTTCTCCTCGCTGAGGCGGGCCTGGACTTGGGCTGACTTCTGCTCGGAGATATCGATGAGCGCCAGGACCGCGCCATCGATGCGGTCATCGTCCGTGCGATAGGGCAGGACTCGCGCCAGGAAGGTCCGGCCATCTTTGCTTGTCACTTCTCTCTCTGACCGTTTCAGTGACTCAAAAGCGGCACGCAAGTCGGCGACCATACTTTGGTAGTCCAGGTGATGCGTGAGATCCTCGAGCGGGCGTCCAATGTCTGATGAGCGAATGTTGAACAGGCTGTCCGCCGGGGCGGTATATCGCTTGATGCGCAATGCGCGGTCGACGAAGACGGTCGCCACCCCTACAAGAGTAATCAGGTTCTGCAGGTCGTCGCTCACGCGCGCCGACTCATGCACTTTCGCCAACAACTCCGCATTGACAGTAATCAACTCTTCGTTGAGCGATTGCAGTTCCTCACGGCTCGCTTCGAGTTCTTCGGTTGCGGAGCGTAGCTCCTCGTTCATGGCTTGCAATTCTTCATTTGTCGCACGGAGTTGTTCGCCGGAAGCCTGCTGGTCTTCCATCGACGTGCGCAAACGCTCCTCACTCCCTTCCAGCGCTGCCTTGAGAGCTTCCAGCATTCCCCCGTCTTCGGATGCAATCTGTTCGGGCACAGCATCGGCAAGCGGCGTCAACAGGTCACACGTAACCGATATCAGATATTCCTCACGGGCCAGATCGCGGAATGGCCTAAATGAGAAGTCCGCCGTCACTTCACCCGATGCGGTCATCAGTGGGACAGACGCCTCCTGCTCAGGTCGGGCTCTCGTCAGACAACGCTGGATTGCATTCCTGACCCCTGCCTGGGCATCGACACGTATGATTTCGTAAAGATTGCCCACCTTCGTATGACGCATGTCTTCGGTGAGCCTCTCCGCGGTCTTGGAGCGATGGACGATTGTTCCGTCCGAGCGCATGACGAGCACTGGCGGACCGAAGAGATCAAGTGAGCGGGCCTGCGCGAGCGGAGGCGGACCGCTAAGACCGACGCCGGGAGGAAGCTGGAAAAACGTCTGGCCGCCAACAGCGGCGGAGATGTTTGGGTCGACAAAAGGGTGCAGGCTGTTGAATGCGGATAACGGTGCGTTCGGCAGCGCGCGATAGATTTTTTTCTGTCTATCGGTGGGTGAGAAAACCTCCGCGTCCAAATCCGCTGACTCAGCCGTACCCAAAAACAGAAAGCCTTCGTTCGGCCGCAACGACAGATAGGAGGTGTCAAGCACCTGCTTCTGCGCACGCCGATCCATATAAATCAGCACATTGCGGCACGAGATCAAGTCCATGCGCGAAAAAGGCGGATCTCGAAGCAAGTTGTGCGCGGCAAAGACGACCGTGTCGCGCAGCGATTTCGCTAGCTGATAGCGACTGCCGTCTTTATTGAAGTACTGGTTCAGCCGTGCGGGTGTCAGGTCGTTCTCGATCGCTTGTGGATAGCTAGCCGAGCGCGCCACCGCAATGGCACGCTCGTCAATGTCACTGGCGAACACTGATATGCGAACGCGCTGCGGCAGGCGACGCGCGGCTTCGTCGAGCAACATTGCAATGGAAAACGCCTCCTCGCCGGTCGCACACGCGGGCACCCAAGCACGCACTTCATCGCGGCCCCGCAGATTCTTGAAGATCTCGGGTATGACGGTGCGCTCTAAGACCGCGAACGCGTCCGGATCCCGAAAGAAGTTTGTGACGCCGATGAGCAGGTCGGCCAATAGTTTGGGAGTTTCGTCGGGGCTGCGCTCAAGGAACTCGCGATAGGCCGCAGTAGTTGCAAGCCCGTTGACCTGCATGCGCCGTTCGATGCGACGCACGACTGTGCCGCGCTTGTAATTCGAGAAGTCGTGACGAGTTCGTGCGCGGAGTATCTCGAGGACTTCGTGGATTGCTTCCCCATCGGATGCCAGAGGTTCGATGTGGCCTAGGCGTTCTTCATCCGACGGCGCCGGCAACTCGATCTGTTTGGCGTTCTGCGCCAGGACCAGAATCCTTGGGATGATTTCATCCACAGGAAGCACGAGGTCAATGTCGCCTGTTCCGATCGCGTTTCGCGGCATCTCGCCATATTGAGCCGTATCCGGGCGTTGAGCGATGGTCACGCCCCCTTGCTCACGTATGCGCGAGATGCCGATCGACCCATCCGCTCCTGATCCCGAAAGTACGACGGCAAACGAGCGAGCGCCATGTGCATCGGCCAGGCTACGAAAGAACACGTCAATCGAAGTCGGCGGCAAGCGCGGAGGCTCCGGCTCGCTCAGACGCAAAAACCCATCGAACATGGAAAGCATCTTGCCGGGTGGGATCACATACACCGTGTCCTTCTCAAGAGGCACTGGAATGCTTACCTGGCGGACGCGCAGGCGGGTTACTCGCTGGATGACCTCGGGAGCGTGGCTGGCATAATCGGGCGACATATGCAGCACGACCACGAAAGCAACGCCAGGAGATGCCGGGGCCCCTTCGAACAACTGCAGGAGCGCCTGGACGCCTCCAGCCGAAGCCCCCACGCCAACAACGGCGAAATCAGGGCCACTGGCTTTACCCTGTTGCTTCGAGTCTGCTTTCATGAGCCCGTTCCTTTGAAGCGCCTGTGCAGACGACTCCTCGATACCGCAGTTGCGAAGCCAACGACCGAGGCGCCTTACGCGAGGTTAGGCAAGGGCATTGCAACGCGGACCGAATATCCCGCGCGACGGACGAGTTAGCCAATCAAGATACCATAGCTCGACGCATTAGGACCGGCCTTTCCTTTCCATGGTTGGGACTGCCGCCATAAGCCCCTCGCGGTCGCCATCAGCAGACCCGCGCCGGTCATGAGCGACGGATCGGAGCAGCGGATAAGATAGCCGTCCAAGCGATAGGCATCTTGATGGCACACGAGCTCAGGCCTTTCGCCTTCGTGCGCCGCACGCGTGAATGCCGAAATGCGCGAGCGGTAGCAGTGCGTGAGGGATGCGGTACTGAAAGCGACAGCAGGCCTTGCTGGTGGCGGCAGTTGGCATTCGGTCGCCGGTTCCGAGCGGCGCAAAACAGTGGTGCCGGGGAAAGTCTAATGATCGAGCGTTTGACCGCGCTGTGAAGGCGGCTCGTCCCCTAGGCTCCGTGAGCTTTCAACGCGAACGACCGCTGTCATCATACGAACGGACGTCGCGGGACACCACGACCGGACAACAGGAACGGGTCGAAGATTGTCCGCTCCGCAAGCGCAAAATCGACCTTCCTTTGTTGACTAGGAGATCGTCATGGAAACGCTTAATTCTCTCGGCGCTCGTCGGGTGCCGTGGAATAAGGGCAGGCTGACCGGCCAAAAGCCTCCGCTGAAGCTTCGTGAGATCTGGGCGATTCGAACGAGGCTGCAGATGACGTCCAACGCTCGCAAATTGGCAATGTTCAATCTCGCGATCGACAGTAAGCTTCGAGCGTGTGATCTGACGCGCCTGCAGGTGCAGGACGTCTACACCGGAGGGCATGTCGTAGGTCGCGCGACTTTCATGCAGCAGAAAACGCATCGACCAATGCAGTTCGAAATCACAGAGCAGACTCGTCAAAGTGTCTCCACTTGGATTTTGGCGCGAGGATTAAAGCCTGCCGACTATTTGTTCCCAAGTCGACTGCATGCCTCAGCACACGTGTCGACGCGCCAGTATGCGCGCATCGTTCATCGCTGGGTCGCGTCGATTGGACTCGATGACACCGCGTACGGCACGCATACCATGCGTCGAACGAAAGCGTCGTTGATCTATCGACGCACCAAGAACTTGCGCGCGGTGCAACTTTTGTTAGGCCATACAAAAATTGAAAGCACCGTGCGATACCTCGGGATCGAGGTAGACGATGCGCTCGAAATGGCTGAGCAAACCGAAGTGTGATCGCCGGTGGCCGACGAGCGTGCGCTTGTCGGCCAGTTGCGGCCGGTCAATCTCGCCTCATCGACGCCGTTCGAATGACTGGTTCTCTCGGACCTGCCAAATCACAGCACTCAACGATAGAGGCGATGTGGGAATGCAGGGCGGTAGATCAGCGCGCTTCGAGAAGCCCTCTCCGACGAGCGAATCGGTTGAGTCCGCGTCGACACGCCAACACCGATTGTGATCGTTTCGTTCATGCTGTCACGCCAGCGCTCCAACGTTTCTTTGCCATCCGCCATAGGCTTCTATCTTTATTCGTATGGATCTCGGGCAAGTGCGATCAAGACGGCGAGCCTAAGTGATCTTCTGCGGAGCGAGTTAGAGCGTGCTCCAAACGTGGCACTATCAATTCCGCGATGATGGTTATCCTAGTTGCGTCCCGACCGTAAAACGCAAGGGTCGAGGTAATGTACCGAGAAGTGTGCAAAAAGCTGCTTGCGGGAAAATGCTTAGGAAGGGTGGCCGTGGTGTAAGTTGATG
>NZ_JALQDC010000044.1:0-16135 GCF_023631445.1 Caballeronia sp. GAWG1-5s-s
CATCAACTTACACCACGGCCACCCTTCCTAAGCATTTTCCCGCAAGCAGCTTTTTGCACACTTCTCGGTACATTACCGCGCCGTGCGGGAGAGCAGTTCTTCGGCGGTCTCGGCGCGTGCGAAGCCGGCAACAGCCCTATTTATTTATTTTGGATTCCGACGCGGTTTAGTTTGCTTTGCCATGGTATTAGGCGCATTGTGAAGTGACACGAAATGCACCTCTGGCCGCCTGATCAGCGCCGCATTGACACCGTTGCTGGCGATCAGCACCCAAAGGGGACCACGCGGTCATGACCATCGCCACTATCGAATACAGAGGGTGTGAGCTTCGTGCTTACTCATCAGGAATTCCCACTGCATCGGGACCCGTATGCCAAAGGTGCCAGAAGGTTCTCTTCCGTTGTGCGAATCGAGGACATCCAACGCAGCAATGTGAAGCCGCGGCGCTACGCAACGGTGTACGCTGCGACTGACCCTACGAACGCGGTCGACGCCATCGATTCGGCCATGCAATACGGCAAGGACATTGTAGATGGCAAGGTTCAGGCAAACGAGCTCTGACGTACTGCTGTATCCCGGTCTTCGCTTGTTCCGAATGGCGCCCGACAGGGCGCCGATGACGCTTGGATGCGGTCCGGAACGGCTATCGCGACAGCAGGATGTTTCGCACGTTCCCTGTTCCCTATGGGTTGCTCGCAAAACAAATGCCGGGCCAGTCGCACTCTCTGCCCAGCCAAAGGATGGTAAGGCAGCACTAAGGGGTTCACTATGACATATGCAATCTACGCAATTCTGACGGCGATGGCGATCATATTTTCCGTCTCGTTTTACTGGTATCAGCAGAGCGTCCGGCGCACGGAGGAGGCCCGGTGGTTCACATACAATCATGTTATCGACAGATTGCCCGGTAAATCCAGCCTTTAGGCGTCGACGATGACCGCCCTCGGCCGGTCGATCTCTCAGTCGGCCAGTCCTTTCGCTTATCCTACTATTTGAGCAACCCGCCGCGTCATCATGTCGCCCCAACGCCCTCCGAACGCCCCTCCCGGTTCTCCAGGCTCGCAATCGACGCGCCTCCTGCGAAGAACCCAGTACGGGCGTCCTCGAGGCAGTTCCTTATGGACTTGCGCGAGATTGAAGTTACAACCGGCAGCATCCTTCTCTGCACCGACAAGTTTCCCGGGCGCCCGGCACGTGCCGCTTACCTGGCTCGCGTCCGATTGCTTCGACGGGTCAAGCGTACAACTTTCTGACCGCCTCCTCAGATCCCGCTCGTCCATCGGAGCCAAACCACGGGCTGTCAAATGTGGGGCTTACGACGGCCGAGCTTCCGGATTATTGGAGCCGTGTGCGCTTACGATTGTCCAAAGGCCCACTTGGTGCATGCACGATAGATGCGTACCGGTACTGTACCCGACGCGTCGTCGAAAATTCCTCTCCCATGAACTGCGATCGATCGACGGCGAGATCGAACATTTTCGTTTCGCGATCGAGCGGGAGTCAGTGAAGAGCAGTCCGCGCCGGTCCTCACCATCGCTTACTGGCGGCAGCGGTTGTTGAACCTTCTCACGGGACGAAGTCTCCTCGCGCATCAGCGCGACGCCATCTTTGGACTATTGAAGCGCATAGAACAGTACGACGATATTTAATGCCATGCGGCGTTTGGCCAACGCCCTTGTTGAACGCGCGGTTCAACGCTGATCAGGAGTGGGGAGCAATGGCGAGAGCAATTCCGCATCTGTGCGCCTACGAGCTGCTCGTCATTGATGACGACATTGCACATATCCGATTGGCGATTGAATGGGACTTCGATTCACGTTTTCCACAGCCAGTCCTACCACGCCTTTACTGGCGTGATCGCTTGCTTCGTCTAATCAACACGTCTCATCTCCTTCCGCAGCAGTCCGGGGCGATTGATGAGCTTCTGCGCCGACTTGACCGTTACGAGGATGGGCGAAACAGACGCTGACGAAGATTTCGGCCACTGCGAACTTGTGCGCCTGTTCAACTCACTACAGACGATCCACGAGCCGTCCATGTCTTGCAACTTGCAAATCGTCCGACCCCCACCATAGTGTCGATGCTTGACGGCGGGAGAGGCCCCCAACAACAGGAGGTGTTTGTCCGATATTGCCGGGTTCCCAACAAGCGCCCGGGCGCGTACAGGTTGCCTGACGGGTGAGGGTGTTCCTCGCCTGCGCGAAGCGTTACGACCTTGCTCCCTTAATCGCAGGTTCAATACCGACGGACAACCGGCTCGCTAGACCGCATACTGGCGCAGACGCAACGAGAATGCCCCTATGGCCTCGATGCCGCTTTGCTCGGCCGCCCGGCACCACACCTGCAACTGCTTGACCGACTGTTCGCGCGATGCACTCGAATGGCCCCAGAGAACCAACAGTTCGCGACGCAACTCGATGCAGGTGCGCAGCGTCGAGTTGTCGCCCCAGGCGCCGTGGAATGACGGCAGCTGTGGCGGCTTGCCCCAAGCGGGCGGCGCCTGCTGCCTGAGCAATTCGCGCACGTCGCACCGAAGCAGATGCTTTTCCCGGCGACGGAGGTGCCGATCCCTCGCTAAGGCCTGGACGCATACGATTTCCGCAGACTTCAGATATGAGGCCATGACTTCATGGCGGTGACGCAGTACCGCTTGCAGCGTGGCGTCGTCGACTGTGCGCTTGCCCGCGATCAGGCGCGCCGGCAGCGACACTTTTCTGACAGTCGCGAGCTTGAACGCCGCCAGGATGCAAGTGTACATCCAGCCCACATCGAGTTCGTACCACTTGTTCGACAGCTTTGCGGACGTCGGATACGCATGGTGATTGTTGTGAAGCTCTTCTCCTCCGAGTAGGATGCCGAGTGCGATCACGTTCGTGCTCGCGTCGTCGGTATCGAAGTTGCGATATCCCAGGAAATGCCCGAAGCCGTTGACAACGCCGCCCGCCCAGAACGGGATCCACATCATCTGCACCGCCCACACCGACACGCCGATCACGCCGAACAGCGCGACGTCGATGACCATCAGCAGACTAACGCCAAGATTCGGGTACCTCATATACACGTTTCGCTCCAGCCAGTCCTGAGGCATACCCGAACTGAACCTGCGCAAGGTCTCTTCACTCAGCGACTCGGCGGTGTACAGCTCCGCTCCCTCTAAGACTACTTTAAGGACTCCGCGCATTTGCGGACTATGCGGATCGTCCGCTGTCTCGCACTTCGCGTGATGCTTCCGATGCACCGCGGCCCAGGAGCCGCCGGATATACCAGTCGTCATCCAAAGCCAAAACCGAAAGAAATGACGGACGGCCGGGTGCAGGTCGAGCGCGCGGTGTGCGAGGCAGCGATGAAGATATAGCGTCACACTCACGATCGTGATGTGCGTCATCACGATCGTGCCGAGGAATAGCTGCCACCATGAAAGCGCAAGCAGGCCACTGGAGAGAAATAGGAGCAGATCGCCTAACATATTGACTTCTTTCTGCCGCTGAGCGACAGCTATGCGCTTGATCATGTGACATGACAGCTTAAGGATTTGCTATCCAGCAAAGCGGCAAAGCCCGCATCCTCGTCAGCCACGCCCGTCTTACCAACCGCTGCCTGCCATAAAGGCCGCGCCAAGGTTGGCTCGACTTCATCCCCCGCACCTGCCTAACGACGCCCTTGTTTCGATTACCAAGCTAATGATTTCTCATGCAACGCAAACTTCTCGTCTGTCACGACGCAGGTGTCGATTTCTGCCGTGCAGCTTGCTTAAGCTGGTGATACGGCGGCTAAAATCCGCTAGGCCGAGGGCAAAGCGAAAGCGCGCAACCCCGTTCCGCATCGCAGAGTTATCGATGCCGCCAGATTACGAGACCACCGCGCGAGGCATGGCGCTCCGCGAAATCTAGCCAACGTGTGCGAGTCTGGCGTCGCGGTATCACAGCGATGCGCTGGCCGTTGCCGCCGTTGCGCCGATCTGAAGAGTGGCTTGCAATTCAACCCAACGAGCGATGACCGTTGGATCCCCCGTCAAAAACAGCGGCGAGGACACCCATTTTGTAACATCGTCTTCCGACCAGGCCATCTCAAAGATCCGTAGATCCTCGTCTGTGCTCTTGCCGAAACCAATCAGTTCCGTACAAGAGTGAAGGCCGTAGAGCGAAACGAAATCTGTCGATACGTTATATACAGCGCACACTCCGCGAAGCGCTATCTTCCACGCATCGTTGCGATTCGCCGCAAGCATAAATACAGCTTGCTTACCGGGAAACTCCAAAATCATGCGATATAAATGTTTTCTGCAGTCTTTACTTAGCTGGGTCATCATGATCCCCTCACAACTCTCCAACGGCACGGACCCGAAATTCGTCAGTACGTGGTCATATTCCCCCTCGTAGTGGTCTCACGAATCACTGTCAGTCTGCGCTTCTTGGACCACTTCTGTTTCTGGGCTGCATTCCGTGCTCTGTTCGGCGGCCTTTTCGTCGTCGTCCTCGGCAATCCGCATCCCATCATCCGTCGCATTCGCTGCGGCCTGCCTGCTATTCCTGGCCTCCGTCAATTCTTCGGCATCTACCTGTTTATCGATCATGGCCTTTTCCTCCTCATCGAAACGAGCTACGACTAGCATTGCGCTCGTACCTCACGTTGAGCGATACGAACGACCAGAAGTCCTTGGTTTTTAATGTTCTTGGCTTCAATGCCCATTAATGTTCGATCTGCAGCAGCGCGCCACGACGCGACTCGCGGACGTTCACCCATTTCTAGGATCCCCAACCTCACGCGCCGCAGCTAGTGCAAAGAACGCCGAGCGCGTCAAACGCCGCTGTTTCGCGCTCGCATCGACTTCGTGCAGCAGGCTCGCCGAAAGGCTGAACTCAACGCTTACAGCCTGCGATGTAACCCGCAGCAGGTTGATCTCGACGAACATCCAAATGCCATGGCCATCGTCCATTTCCAACGACTGGAGTTCCGACATGCTGCAGGTCGGACCGGGTATGAGTTGCTCACTTCTGTCGTACTGCAGTTCGACCGCGCCCTGCGCACTCGCGCGGAGTTCATCAAGCGAGGCACCACGAGCAGAGGCTAAAGGTAGATCGGCGAAACTAGCGCGGAAACCGTTACGGCTATCACCGTGCACATATAGCGGGTATTGCATAAGGTGCTCCCTCACACTGCCCACATCGGGGCAGATATCTCACAATTTGGTGGCGACAACTTTCCCGTCAACGATGTCCAAGTACCCGCGCTGCGTCAGTAGTGGGAAACCGTGGCAACCGCAAGCTGCCCGCCCCAGGGTGCTTCGCGGCTATATCCACGGTGACATCGGCATACCGGTCCAAGCACGGTCAACATGCAACCGGCACTATTCCGGTCCTTCATCGAACCGTTAGCCTTGATTGGCGAATCACTGTGCCTGAAAGTCAACGAGTCGACGCCAATGTTCATCTTGACGGCCCTCCGGACTTCCCTCCTGCTGCCACAGAACGTAGGCCCGTTCCCGAAGATGCTGATCACGCGCCCGTTGCCAGTGTTCTTCCGCGCGCCCATCGGGGCGTCCGTCTGTCTCCCAGAGCAGGTATGCTCGCTCGCGCACAGCCTCGTCCAAGGCCCGTTTCGTTTCCGAATTCCTCTCAATGTCGTCGCCGTAAGGAGCCATCTGACCGCCCCGATCAATATGTTGCCTGGCTGTCAAAGTGCTAAGTTCAGTGTCGGCCACGAGGCGGCCGTGGGCTGCCGCTTCGAGCGCCTTAGCGCTGTATTGCGGATGGTCGAAGGCGTCGGTGGTGTGGTCCGACTCGTTGAGTGTAATTGGGTACGTGTGCAACACGGTGCCGTTGCGGTCTATTACATCGATCAAGCGCTCGTTCATGACTGGCTTCCTAGTGTCTATCCCTTTAATGCAAGGGCTGGACGGTTCAATATATCTTCAATCACGGCGCTATCGAAGGCCGCGCCGGTCTGACCGGGGGCACCTTGCTTGGACACGGAACAGCCAAATCACTTGGCGGGGCGAGACGGCACGTCGATCGCGGCTGGGCAGCGACTCGGCCCAACAGATAGCCCGTCTTTCGGTGAGCAACCCGTCGCACAGCGCTTCTAGAAAAGCGCGTCGAGATCAGCCTCTCATACCGTCAGCAGGATATCGCCACTTGCTTAGAGTCGAATCGATGAGCGCATAGCTGATCCGCCTTTGCTCTGCCCGCTCAGCGTCCTCAGCTTGTAGAACGAGGTGGCGTGCCCGACGGTCCCGGTTGTAGGCGGTTTCATTCGCCGCAGCGGGAAGTGCATTCCTATTTTCTAGTCGCATAAGTACCTCTGAAGGCCGCCTCCATTAAACGCGAGGCGTGTTCCGACTGTACACCTTTGGCCGCTGGGTGAGAGGCTTTATTTTGGCCAAGTCATGCAGTTGGTTTATCGTGATTTGCACTCCCGATCGCGTTAATGCCGCCTTATAGGTCAGATGATCACAGGCGCTTATTCGCGTTGCTTTTACGAACTCTGCCGCCGCGTGAAGACCTAGATTGGCAAGAGCTACGCCGACTCATCGCCTTCGATGCGCGCGGGTGGCAGATGCCTCGCTGGCGCTCATGACCATGGAGGCCCCAGAAAGTAGACCGGCGAGGCGCATTGCCGACGCCGCTTGGAAACACTGGCCGCTCCGTCGCTCGCAGATAGGAGGCAGCCCTATGGGTGCGCAACTTTACGCGGTGCCGAGCCCGTTGCGGCACACGCCGCAGGCGCGCGGTGATAGCGAGCAGCGTAGTACACAACGCCGGTCTGCGCCGGTCACTCTGCCGTTCATCGGCGGAGGCGCGGAAGAGATCGGTCATAACACCTCATCATCGGCCGGACCGAAGCACCATGCAGCACGATCGATGCGGATATAACGCCAAGCGTCAGCGCCAGAAATCGCCTAGAGAGCGGGTCCCTGAGGCCATGATTTATCGCTTACATCAGCTAGAACATCGAGCCGATACCACCCATTCTGATCCACGCCATCATCGCGCCAGTACGTGTGATGGTTGCCGTGCCAAGCGCGCCGCTAGCCACTGCCGCGGGGCGCACGAGCAATAGCACGGCGGAATGAACCACCACAACACTCACTGGCGCCGTCCCGGGAAGCGGTGCGCCTATGATCACGACTACCGTCAGCTCAGCGAGATATTCGAGCTGCGCGTTAAAGTTTCGCACTGCGTCCCATCACCTCGCTGGCGTGATGCGGATGCGTTGCGAGCGTTTCATGTTCATGTCCCTCGGCGCCCGAAGTAGCGCCCAAGGGCACCGTACCGCGTCGGGGCAGGTCCTGCACTCGCTTGAATGCTAGACCAGCGGCGAACACAGCGAGAAAGCCCGACGCTTCACCTAGCCGGGCGACCCCGTAAGCCATGCCGATCACGCTAATCGCTAGAAATTCGTCTAGTCCAACCGCTTGCTCATGCCGCGTTCGCAAATACAGAACCACATCCCCGACCACAGCCCCTATAAGGCCCCAAGGACGATGCCAGCACCGCTCGACCATAATACGTCCAAAAATATCCAGTGCCAGACGCTTAAATGCGCAAGGCCCCTTGGGCATCGCAAAGCCCAGCGCAACAAGCGGAAACGACGTGGCGTCGTTCACAGCGCCCTCGCCGGCAAGGTTGAACCTGAGGCGATCAGGATCCTGGCCACGCTCCGTCTGTACGCCGGACGCCAAGACGGGATCGGTCGGAGCCAGAATGCCGCCAAGCAAAATGGCTGCGCCCGCTGGCAATCGCAGTCCGCAAACACCGATCGCGGTGATTATGCCGACCGTGCTCGCCGTCGAAAAACCGCAAGGCATAGGGAGACAAACCATCGCCGATCCAAAATCGGTACGCCCATGCGCAAACCGACAGTGAATCACGAAATCAACAGGAGCTATCGTTGAAACTGGTGTACGCGGCGTAGGGAAGAGGCGGAAGAAGGCCGTGGCGATTGAAGGAGAATGTTGCTTCTCACGGTAACACTTCCACAATCGAACTCCACCACCATGGCGAAACATACGCAGGAAACTAGCGGCAGCCAAACAGCGGAAGAAGCGCAAGTCGAGGGAGCCGCCGGCCTGGACGATTTGATTCAGCAAGGAGCGCGGCGAATCATCCAGCAGGCAATCGAAGCGGAGCTGGCAGTGATGCTCGAGCAATATTCGAATGTGAAGACGATCGATGGGCGGCGGGCGGTCGTGCGCAACGGCTACTTGCCAGAGCGCGAGATCGTCACGGCCGTGGGACCGGTGCCTGTTCAGGTGCCGAAGGTTCGCGATCGTTCGGGCTCCGGCATCAAGTTCAATTCGACGATCGTACCGCCGTATGTGCGCAAGTCGCCGCGGGCGTCGTCGTCGCTACCGTGGCTGTACCTGCGTGGTGTCTCGACAGGCGACATGGGCGAGGCGCTATCGGAGTTGCTGGGCGAGCAGGCCAAAGGGCTGTCAGCAAGCGTCGTGAGCCGTCTGAAGGCCGCTTGGTCAGAAGAGTACGAGCAGTGGAACAAGCGTGACCTCTCGGCCTCGCGCTGGGTCTACTGGTGGGCCGACGGCATCCATACGCAGGCCCGCGCGGAGGATTCGGACGGGCAGTGCCTGCTGGTGATCATCGGCGTGAAACCGGACGGCTGCAAGGAGCGAGCGGCGCTCAGCGACGGCTATCGCGAATCGAAGGAATCCTGGGAAAAGCTGCTGCTCGATCTGAAGAAACGAGGTCTGCAGGCGCCGCCGCTGCTCGCAGTCGGCGATGGCGCGATGGGGCTGTGGGCGGCGCTTGAAGAAGTGTTTCCCCAGACACAGCATCAGCGCTGCTGGTTCCACAAGATCGGCAACATCCTCAACGTCATGCCCAAGTCGCAGCACGGCAAGGCCAAGGCGGCGCTTGCTGAAATCTGGAATGCCGCGACAAGAGCCGATGCGATCGTCGCGTTCAACCAGTTCGTCGACATGTACGCGGCAAAGTATCCAAAGGCCGTCGAGAAACTCACGAAGGACCGAGACGAATTGCTCGCATTCTACGACTTCCCTGCCGAGCACTGGCAGCATGTGCGGACCACGAATCCGATTGAATCGACGTTCGCGACGGTGCGCCATCGCACAAGCCGCACACGTAACTGCCTGTCGCGCGCAACCTTCCTCGCGATGGCGTTCAAGTTGATTGAAGCCGCCGAAAAGTCATGGAGGAAAATCCGCGGCGCAGAGAATATCGAGGCGCTTCTGAAGGGTATCCCCTTCGAGGACGGAACCCCGGCGATTGGAAGCACACCGGCTCCTCAATCGCTGGCCGCTTGATCACGCCGTCCGACCCGCGTACACCACTCTTGACGATTGCTCAATCAACAGCGCGACCTCCGCTATTCGGCCTAGCAGTTCTGCATGATGCATGGGGTTCAATGTCCACAGCATTCCGCGCCGACACAGATGGCACGAAACATCTCGCGTGTCGATGCAAAGCGCAGTGTCTCCGCGGAAGATACATACACGTCCAAAGCGCGAACCTAATTGCTTATCACTGTACTTCCCGCAGGGAAGGTATTCGGTGACCCTTGTTGTGACGCAGCATCACGCGAGGTAGCGTTACGCCATGTGGGTGGCGGCCGAGGGGACGGCGTTATCACCGTTACCATGGAATATAAACGACATCGTGCGGCTGTTTGCCTTCAAAGGGGCGAGCCTGTGCCGACACCCGCAATGGCCGAGATCTTCGATCAACCAATGCGCCCCAACGCGGCTGGCCTGTAGCGCGCTGGGGCGGGCCGCCTTGGGCCTGTTCATTGCCCGCGAGATGACACTAGCGCAAAGAAGCACCATCGCTGTTTCCTCCGCCGGCGGTGGAACCACGCTTACGGTGACGCCATCGCACGTCCTAACCAAATAGACCGCGACAGTTCTTTAGAATGGTTTCACACTTCGCGTAGCGGTTGAATCTCGCGGCCGCCGGTGGCGGGGGAAGTATCGTGGCAAAAGGTCGAATACGTGGAAAGAAAGAGGCGAAAAAGCCGAAACAGCGTAAGCAAGCAGCGTCTCCTGCGGACGCCGTGTCGTGGACAACTCCCCGAAGAGAAACGTTGAAGCCTGCGCACCGGCCAAGAACAAATCGCACGCGCAGCTCCCATCGGATGGGTTGCACAGACGACTTGTTCGCGTCGGATCGTTGGCACGAACGGCTAGCCAAAGCGGATTGTTTCGTTTGTTTCCACACTGAGCAACTTCTAAGTGCGAGACGCGACGCCGACTCTGGCCCGATGACTCGGTATGGGACGAACAGGACGGTCCAACAGCCCAAATGGCATATCAACCGACGCTTTTGCACGCATCCACGTGTCTATACCATCCGCCTCTTGAAGACAGAAGCTTTCCAATTCGGTCACCGGTTGATCCGAGAAGCGTGACGATCAGTAGTTGGCTTTCCTAGCCTTGCGTGTTCCTGCTCCGGTTGTAGGGGTGGCTGTATTCGGCTCCGAGAACAAACGAATCAAACACAGGATGCCGTCTCAGCAGATTTCGAACGACCGCGTAGGCGTCGTGGCCAAAAGCTGAAGTAAGGGGCGCGTGAGGACGGTGGACGCGGAACTGATGAACTGTTGGATTTTCGAGCGTAGCGGTAGCAGAGTCGGACTTCATCGTTTCCATCATCCCCTCCAGGGCTTGGTCGTCGTGAAGTGTCGCCGTGGTTGACGGGCTGATACGACACGCCAGCAAGTTACCTCGCGCAGATCAGATGCAACTCCTTGCCCTTGGGAGTCTCGCGCTCGATCTGGCGCAGGAAGGCGAGCCATTCGGTGTGACGGTGGCGCTGATCGCAGCGGGCGATGACAGAACCATCGAGAGTATTGAGCGCTGCGAACAGGGTCGTGGTGCCATGACGTTTGTAGTCATGCGTCTGGGTGGCCGCACGGCCTCTCTTCAAAGGCAGTCCGGGCTGGGTACGGTCGAGTGCCTGCACTTGGCTCTTCTCATCGCAGCACAGCACCAGCGCATGCTCGGGCGGGGACATGTACAGGCCCACAATGTCCTCAAGCTTCTCGGCGAACTTCGGATCCCGCGAGACTTTGAAGCTCTCGACCAGGTGAGGTTTGAGTCCGTTGGCCTGCCAGATTCGCAGCACCGTGGTGTCGCTCACGCCGGCTTTGCGTGCGAGGGTGCGCGTGCTCCAGTGAGTCGCGGCTTCGGGCGTGCTCTGCGTCGTCAACCGTACGATCTCGGCTCGATCGATGCGAGGCTTGCGCCCACTGCGCGGCAAGTCATCTTCGATCGCTACGACGCCGCCCTGAACAAAGCGCTCGCGCCAACGTCCCACCTGCACCCGTCCGATTCCCAATGCCGCAGCAATCTCCCGATTGCCCATACCATCGGCTGCCAGCAAGACGATCTGCGCTCGCCGAACGGCTCTTACCTCGAGGGTTTGCGATCTCACCATCGCTTCAAGCCTGATGCGTTGTTCGCTGCTCAATTCAACCGGTTTCGCCGTCTTCATGACTCGCTCCCTCGTTCGTACAAAGAGTACGACGACGACACAACCCATTGGTTCCACTAATTCAGAAGCACTACACTAGGGCGAATTGGCGCACGAGTTCTCCGTGCTTCTGCTCTCTGCTCTTCGTTTTACGCGTCTTGCACAGCCTTCGCCGCGAGCTCGCGCACGTTTCTATTTCGTTGCCCTCGTGCTAGTCTTGGTCGCCAATCGGAGGGTTTATGAATCGGATGATTGAGTACCGAGGCTTTGAGATTCACGTTGAGCTGACTTCCGCTGCTCAGGATGTGTTTGATGTGACGGTTCAGATCAAAGGCTCCGAGAACGTCCAGGTGCTCGGCGCACGAGCGAACAGCGTAAAGCTGCGTAATGGCCCCTTCACGGAGCGATGGGCGTATCTGGTCGGAGAAGTTGCCGGGCATGCTGCTATCGATGTCCTACTCGGTTCTGAGGACTAGCCGCGTGTGCGTGTCGCCGGCTACTGGTTTCGGCAGGGGCGGTTGTCCAGTGGAGTCGAACGCTTCCGCCTGCCGTAGCTTGCTGCGATGCGCAGCTTTTCATCGTGATCGCGTATCGCCTCTTGCGGTCATCGCGGCGGTCGAAGGTGGCGTGCGCGGTGCGCAGTCCGTCCGCCTCTCTTTCGATGATCGCCGCAGCGCGGTCGATAAGGGCGCGTAGCTTCACTTCTATCCTCGTGCAATCACAGCCTGCCCAATACCCGCGCAGCGTCGACGCATGACCGATCTGGCGATCCACGCTCTGGTCATGCAGGCGCCAATACCGCGGGCTCGTGACGATCGTCTGCGCCCTCACGCGATCGCGATCATCGCGCGCATCATGTCTCGGCAGTCGCTGAAGTGGCACTGGTTGACGGAGCGCCAGGTAAAACCCGTTGTCGATTGATTGGTGTTACGATGCAGGACAACTACCGGAGTACGCTATGCAGCGCGAGCCGATTCGTATCGGAGACTCCGTCTATCACGTCATCGTTCAGCCCCTCGTCGGCGGCGACTTCACTTTCTTCCTTCTTCAAATCGATCAGAGATCGTCTCCCGAAGTAGAAACGCGCTTCGGCAGTCAGCTCAGGTTCGAATCAGCGTCCGATGCTTATGAAGGCGGATGTGCCCAGATACGTCTTCGCGCGAGAAGAGGCCGCTTTTAGGGCACTTTCGACGCTCGCGAACGTGGATAGGTGGCGGATTACGCGGGCTGCGCGCCGCGTTCCTCCAGTGCGCGTTGAAAACCCGCCGCGCCTTTTTCGATAAGCTTCTACGTGGCCCGTTCGATGGCCTCTTCGATCGTGTCGCCGCCAGTGATCCGGAATCCAGTGCCAACGTGCGTCACTCGGAGCAAATCGCGCTCGTCGTCAGGGACGGCTATGTGGTACTCGTCGACGAAGTCATTTCTGAAGAGCGGTTTGAAGTGCACGACGAAGACATCGCCCGTCCGTGTTCGGCAACGCGACCGGATCGCCGACCGGCTCGGACAACTCGTCGCGCTGGCAGGCGATCTTGAATCCCAGGGTTTCCTCTATTCCTTATCCGGCGCTGCCGAGCGCCCGGTGTGGTAATTCGCGCCGGCTAGCGGTTTACCGGGCGTGCAGCGCATATAGCGCGTATAGTGGTTTCACATGCCGCTCCAGGTGTGTAGGAGATGAGCATGAAAAACCAGTCCTGCCTGCCATATCGCGGCTACACGATCGACGTGCGCGTCGTTTCTAGCAAAGCACCGTCGCTTGATGGCCAAGAAGTCCGGTACGCCGTCTCATGGTCGATTCTTTCTTTCGACTCCGACGCTGCGCCCATCGTTAGTTTGCCTGAGCAACTCAATTTCCTTACGCCCGACGAAGGATTTAGATATGCCGAACGACAAGCGAAGAGGTTCATCGATGGGTGCGTCAATAATGCAAATGTTGGCGCAGATCCAGCCTGAACAATCTATTTGGAGTACGCTATGTCGCGCTTAATCAAGGTTGGAAATCACGAGTACCACGTCGTGGTACATCCACTGCATGCTGGCGGCGGCTTCGCCTTCACTGTCGTTGATATAGATCTGACAGGCCCCAAGATCACGGAGGCCCGCCACGACAGTGCAGTTACGTTTCCTACCGAAGAAGACGCGTATAGCCGCGGTTCGGCCTACGCGCGTCGGCGCGCTAGATTGACCAGACGTTGACTCGATCTCAACCGCGCCTTCGTTGCGGTACAGCTGGATAGGATCTCTTCTGTAACGCTCTTCCTCGATTTGTAAATCCAACCCAGGACGGGCCCTCATGAATGCACCATCTCAACTACCAGTGCTGCGCTTAGAAGGGGACCTTCTCTTCAACCAACAAATCGGCAATAGAACTTCGGATCCAGGCGACACATGGGTGCTTGGGCGAAGTTTTTGGCTCGGACGGCTCCGTACAAGGGGACAACAAAGCGTTGTATCCCAAGCACGGAAAAATCGCTTCGATCGCAACCCGGAAGGTAATGACGGGTATAAATTTGCGGGTTAAAGGCCTTCGTTCCGACTTCAGGGTGTTCTTTGCGATCGGTGGTGACAGCGTCCATCGTCAGAGGTAGGGTTCCCTCAGCCACGAGCAGAAGAGCAACGTCAACTGGCCTCATCACTGCGCCGCTGGCGATCGCGTATTTTTGTTGTCGAAGGCGGACAAAGGCCACTGAATGCCTCGCCGCGTATCCTCAACCGCACTCATCGATAACGCAGTTGATGCCACCGGGCACCAGTCGGTCGTCGATCTGCTCGTCGGAAGTGATGCCGGCACGTATGCACATGAGGCGACTCAGAGGGCTCGAGGGGTTGAGTAGGGCTTCCGTCACGAACCTTGTTAGCGTTGTCGCGCCAGAAGGAATGACGCCGCATCGACGGTTAGCGACAACGTCGTGCCTTCAAGGATTTTCGTCAAGCCACGCCTTCACACACGCTATCGCGCTCGTGGGCGGCACGCTCCCTATCGAACTAGTCCATTGCGTCATTGAAAAAGCACCCGATTTAGTATTCAATGAAACGCATGGAAAAGATGATTTTGAGCGCGCTCGAGCGCGAACAATTGCTGGCAGCAACTCGTAGCCAGACGGTGCGCGCAGCTGACGCCCGGCGCGCTCGGCTGATTTTGATGCTTGACAACGGCGAAACACGCGAGGCGATCATGCAGCGGCTGCGATGTGACTCGCGCTTCATTTCGCGATGGTCGAGTCGGTTCTTGGCCGAGCGGCTGGCAGGCCTGTGATCCTGCCTCGCTTCCACGTACAGCAAATCATGCAGCGATCATCCTAGCCTCGTATTCGACTGGAGTGCAGAAATCGATAGAGGTGTGCAGGCGTTGTCGATTGTAGTAGCCCTCGACCCAGTCGACGATATCCAGACGAGCCTGAGCGCGCGTTTCGTAGCGAACCTGATAGATTCGCTCGACTTTCAGGGTTTTGAAGAAGCTTTCCATTGGCGCGTTGTCCCACGCATTAGCGCGACGGCTCATCGAAACTTTCATCTTGAAGTCGGCAGCCAGTTTCCGGTACGCTCGGCTTGCATATTGACTTCCGCGATCGGAATGTAACAACAACCCCGGCACGGGCTTACGGTGCCAGCACGCGCTGCGCAGTGCCTGGCAGACCAATTCCGCGTTGATGCGATCTGACATTGACCAGCCTACGATGCGTCGGCTTGCAAGATCCAGAATAGCAGCCAGGTATAACCAGCCTTCGCCGGTCCTGACAAACGTGATGTCGCTGACCCAAGCCTGATCGGGCTGCCAGCCGTCAAAACGGCGATCAAGCAGATTGGGCGCCACCGGTAGGCGGTGTGTCGAATCCGTCGTCACCCGATACGGGCGTTTATAGACCGGCCGCAGCCCTAGACGTTGCAGACTACGGCGTACACGCTCGGCGCTCGCCGGTTGGCCCTGGGTCCTTAGTTGCCGCACGATCCGAGGACGGCCGTAGCTGCCACGACTGGCGCGGTGGATCGCTGCCACCTCCCGATCAAGCGCGGCGTTGGCCTGCGCTCGCTGACTTGGCCCGCGGTTACGCCACTGGCAATATCCGCTGCGCGACACCGTCAGGATGTGACACAGCCGAGTAACACTGTACTGGTCGCGGTGCTCGTCGATCCATGCGTACTTCACCGCGACCTCTTCACGAAGTACGCCGTCGCTTTTCGAAGGATTTCGATATCAAGTCGCGCACTGGCGAGCTCTTTGCGAAGGCGGCTGTTCTCCGCCTCCAGTTCGTTGACCGGGCGCGTCGATCGCGTGCTCTTCACTTCGTGACTGTCGACCTCGCCGATACGTTGAGCAGCGCTACTGCGTCGACTCCAATTGCCCAAGGTTGCCACGGGCACTCCAAGCCGACGCGCGGCTTCGTGCTGCCCGACTGATTCGGCAAGCCTAATGGCCTCGACTTTGAACTCGTCCGTGTACTGCCGCTTTGGCACTAGCTTCTCTGACATTAGAACCTCCGTACAAACAGAAATTAGCAAATTTCTGCTGTACGTGAAATCGAGGCACGGTCACTGTATGCGCGCCATCCTGGACGAGCTCCCGTGCATCCGCCTGATAAGCTCGAGGCGCGCGTGCTAAAGCTCACGCTCACGCGCTGTGAACTTTCGCCGTTAAGGAGCCAAACCGTTTTCGGCATAAAGGCGCCGGGGACTTTTCGGCGTTTAGGCGCCAC
>NZ_JALQDC010000045.1:0-157670 GCF_023631445.1 Caballeronia sp. GAWG1-5s-s
ACTTCGCGATCTGTCCAAGCCCGATGTTCCGGTACTCGGGCCTTGGTTTTTTTACGGCTTCAGCCATGCTAGACCCCTTCTTTCTCTGAATCCCGATGAACGCAGACGCTGCCCTCACGCGTGGGTCGCGATTCGTCGCGTGCCTCTCTGCGGGCCGGCTGACGATGTTCGCGGGCGCATGACGGGCGCGTAACAGACGCGCGGACTGCGCGACAGCGGTATTTTGTCGCGCGATTGTTATACTGTCCAATATCTATCTCCTCTATCTGAAATACGTTTGGCATATATCGAATGGAACTGCGTCATATCCGGTATTTCCTGGCCGTTGCGGAAGAGCGGAACGTCACGCGCGCAGCCGAACGCCTCGGCATCGGCCAGCCGCCGCTGAGCCAGCAGATTCACGCGCTCGAAGACGAAATCGGCGTGCGGCTTTTTCGCCGCACGGGGCACGGCGTCGTGCTCACGGAAGCTGGCGAAGCGTTCGCCACCGACGCGCGGCGCATTCTGGAAGATGCCCGCGCCGCCGTCGAGAACGCGCAAAGCGCGGGGCGCGGCGAGATGGGGCAACTGAACATCGGCTTCACGGGTTCGGCCGCGTTCAATCCGGTCGTGTCGAAGCTCATTCGCGCGTATCGCCAGTCGTATCCGAACGTCGTGTTGACGCTCGCCGAAGGCAACACGGCGCAGTTGCTCGCGTGGCTCGATGCAGGCACCGTCGACGTCGCGTTCGTGCGACTCGGCAGTCAGTCGCCAGCGGGCGTCGAGTTCAATCACATCGCCATCGAGCCGATGCGGGCCGTGCTGCCCAGCACGCACCCGCTCGCGCAGAAGAAAAAGATCGCGCTGTCCGCGCTCGCGGACGACCCGTTCGTGATGCTCCCGCGCGTGGCGAGTCCGACGCTGCATGACGTGATCGTCGGCGCATGCAGGGAGGCCGGGTTCGAGCCGATTGCGGGCCAGCAGGCGCCGCAGCTTTCGTCGGTCGTGAATCTGGTGGCGGCGGGCTTCGGCGTGTCGCTCGTGCCCGCGTCCGTCTGCCAGATTCAGGTGGAAGGCGTCGCGTACCGCGAGGTGTCGGGCAAGGTCATTTCGATCCGGCTCGCGCTGGCTTCGCGGATAGAAGCGACGCGCGCCAAGACCGCGAACTTCATCGAGACGGCGCGCGCGTTCGCTTCATCCGTCGATGCGCTCTAACGCGCTGCTGCGCTGCAATGGCATGCGCATTGCGGGCGTCAAAGGCAGTCAAGGGCAGTCGAACGGAGAACGCAGATGACGAACGTATCCAGAACACTGATCGCAGCCGCGATCGTGTCGCTTTCCAGCGCGGCATTCGCCGCAGGCAGCGCCGGCCTCGGCGGCATGGGCGACGCGAAACATACAGGCGGCGTCAGCGCGGGTGAATCGACGGGCGGCAACGGCGGAACCAGCGCCGCGGCCACTGGCGCGACAGGCGGCCCCGGCGGGACCACAGGCGGCGTCGGCGGAACGGGCAATAGCGGCGGAACGGGCGGCGGCCGAACCGCCGCGACGCCGGGCAGCGGCAATGGCGGCACGCCGACCGGCCGAGAGTCATCGACAGGATCGACGAGAAACGGCGGCACGGGCCAGTAGCAAAGCAGCGCATCGCACGAAGCCGCGCGATGCGCCGCTATGCCACGATCAGTCGTAAAGCACAGCCGCGATCTTCGGATCGCTCATGTTGCTCTTGTCGTACCAGTAGAAGCCGGTATCGATCTTCTTCGGCAGCTTCTCGCCCTTGAGCGCCTTCACCGCCGAATCGACCACGCATCTGCCGATGCCGATCGGGTTCTGCGTGATCGCGCCGTACATCAGCCCCGAAGTGATGTCCTCCTTCTGCTCCTTGCCCGAGTCGTAGCCGATCAGCACGAGCTTCTTTCCCGACTCCTTGATGCCGATGGCCGCGCCTGCCGCCGAGCCCTCGTTCGCGCCGAAAATGCCCTTGATGTTCGGGTTCGCCTGAATCATCGCCTTCGCGATTTCAGCCGACTTCAGGTGATCGCCGCCGCCGTACTGCACGGACACGATCTTGATGTTCGGGTGCTTCGACTTCATCTCGTTCAGAAAACCGTCTCGGCGGTCGATGCCCGTGCGGCTCGTCTGGTCGTGCACGATCACGCCGACTTCGCCGGAATTGCCGATGGCGTCGGCCATCTTGTCGGCGGCGAGCGCGGCGGCGGCGAGGTTATCGGTCGTGCAGGTCGTGAGCGGAATGTCGCTATCGACGCCCGAGTCGAATGCGATGACCGGAATCTTGTTGTTCTGCGCGCGCCTCAGCAGCGGAACGGACGCCTTGCTGTCCAGCGCCGCGATGCCGATAGCCTGCGGCTTCTTCGAAAGCGCGGCCGAGAGCATGTCGATCTGCTTGTCTACCATGGCTTCGGTTTCGGGGCCTTCGAACGTCACCCTGACGTTATGCTCCTTCGCCGACTGCTCCGCGCCCGACTTCACCGCTTGCCAGAACTGATGCTGAAACCCCTTGGAAATGAGCGGAATGTACGCTTCGTCCGCGTAGGCCGTGCTGGCCGCCGTGGCGATCGCGCCGAAACCGATCAGGACACCGATGATTCTTCTTTTGAACATGAAGGTTCTCCTCCTGGATAGACTGTCTCTTTGATTTGCTGTTACGTCTTCTTTGCGCGCCTGATGCTCAACGCTTCCTGCGACGCAGAATATCCCCATACACCGCGAGAATGATGATGAGTCCGGTCACGACGATCTGCCATTCCTGCGCGACCGACATGATGCGCAGACCGTTGGTCAGCACGCTCATGATGAACGCGCCGATGATGGTTCCGAGGATCGTGCCCGAGCCGCCGCTCAACGACGTGCCGCCGATCACGACGGCCGCGATGGCATCGAGCTCATAGCCTTGTCCGAGCGCAGGCTGCGCCGAGTTCAGACGCGAAGCGATCAGCAGGCCCGCGATGCCGCAAATTGCGCCGCCGAGCCCGTAGATGGCGATCTTCCAGCGATCCACATTCACGCCCGACAGACGCACCGCTTCCTCGTTGCTGCCGAGCGCGAACGTATAACGGCCGAGCGCCGTGCGGTTCAACGCGATGGAACTCACGATCGCCACGACGAACAGGATCAGCACCGCATTCGGAATCGGCACGCTCGGCAGAAAGTAGCCGATGAGCGAGTCCTGCGAGATCATGTAGAAGTTCTCGGTATCGGTGAAGTAGATCGGCTTGTCCGACGACACCACGAGCGAAAGACCTTTGAGCAGCATCATCATGCCGAGCGTCGCGATGAAGGGCGGAATCTTCATCTTGGCCGTGAGCGTGCCGGAAATAGTGCCGCACACCGCGCCCGTCACAATGGCCGCGATGATGCCTACCCACATCGGCATGTGCCAGTAGGTGAGGAACACGCCGCAGATCACGGCGGTAAATGTCATGAGCGTGCCTACGGACAAGTCGATGCCGCCCGTCACGATCACGAATGTCGATGCAATGGCGAGCACGCCGTTCACGGCCGTCGCCTGCAAGATGCCGAGGATGTTATCCATCTGCATGAAGGCGGGCGACGCGAAGCTGAAAAACACGAGCAGCACGATCAGGCTCGCGAATGCAAGGAGCTTCTGCAGCGCGGTCGGCGAGAACACGCGCGAGCGCAGGCCGTTGGCGGGTTTGTCGCTGGCGAGCGCGGCGGTATCGGTAGGCTGTGTCATCTTAAGTCCTTGGCGGCTCATGCCGCTTGTAGAGTCGGGCGTTGCGTCGCAAGCTGCATGATGCGTTCTTGCGTCGCTTCACTTGCGGAAAGTTCTCCCGTGATGCGCCCTTCGCACATCACGACGATGCGATCACTCATGCGCAGGACCTCGGGCAGCTCGGACGAGATCATGACGATGGCCTTGCCCTGTTCGGCGAGCGAGCGCAACAAGCGATAGATCTCGCTCTTCGCGCCGACGTCGATGCCGCGCGTGGGCTCGTCGAAGAACAGCACGTCGCAGTCGCGTTCGAGCCACTTCGCAATGACGATCTTCTGCTGGTTGCCGCCGGATAGCAGGCGCACGGGCTGCGTCGCGGAAGGCGTGCGAATGCCGAGCAGCTTGATGAAATGCGTTGCCGTCTTGCGGATCTTCGAGCGCCGCAGAAACACGCGCCCTGAAAGAAACTTGCCGAGATTGGACATGACGATGTTCGATTCCACGTCCATGCCCGTCGCGAGCCCGAACCGCTTGCGGTCTTCGGACAGATAGCCGATGCCGCGCGCCACTGCGTCGCTCGGCTTCTTGATGGTCGCCTTCGCGCCCTTCACGATGATCTCGCCGGACTCCACCGGGTCCGCGCCGAACACCGCGCGCGCCACTTCCGTGCGGCCCGCGCCCATGAGTCCCGCGAAGCCAAGTATCTCGCCCTTGCGCAGCGTGAAGCTCACGTCTCGCACGAGCGGCCCGGCGTTCAGATGCTGCACTTCTAGCGCCACTTCGCCCTGATGCGCGCCGCCGAGGAACGAGGTGAGGTCGGTCAGCGTTCTGCCGACCATCATGCCGATGATGCTCTCGACGCTCGTCTCCCGCGCGCTGACGGTGGCGACGTATTCGCCGTCGCGCAACACCGTGACGCGATCCGCGATCTGCTTGAGCTCGTCCATCTTGTGCGAGATATAGACGATGCCGACGCCGCGCTCCTTCAGCTGGCGAATGATGCGGAATAGCTCGGCGATCTCGGCGTCGTTCAGCGCCGACGTGGGCTCGTCCATGATGAGCACGCGCGATTCGAACGACAACGCCTTCGCGATTTCCACCATCTGCTGGCTCGCGACGGTCAGCGTATCGACCACCGCGCGCGGATCGAGCTTCACATGCATGCGATCGAGTATTTCGCGGGCTTGCGCGTTGAGCTTGTCTTCGTCGAGCAGCAGGCCCATGAGCTTGCGCGGCTCGCGTCCGATGAAGATGTTCTGCGCGACCGTCAGATGGTTCATCAGATGCAGTTCCTGATGAATGATGCCGATGCCGAGCGCCTGCGCCTCGCGCGGACTCGTGAATTCGACGGGCTTTCCATCGACGAGCATCTCGCCCGAATCGCGGTTATAGACGCCCGCGAGAATCTTCATGAGCGTGGACTTGCCTGCGCCGTTTTCGCCCATGAGCGCGTGGACTTCGCCCGGCATGAGTTCGAACTGCACTTCATGCAGCGCGCGTACACCGGGAAAACGCTTGCTGAGATTGCTGACGGAAATGAGCGGAGTCATGGAGTCGTCGTGGATGAGCGTTCATAGTGCGACCGGGGAGCCCACATGCGGGTCATGGCTCGAAGAGGTCCGGCCTGTCCTTCGCCGAGCGGTGCAATTCGGCGACGACCTGATCCAGATGGTCGTGCATCGCTTTGGCGGCGGCATCGGCCTTGCCTTTCTTGAGCGCGTCGAAGATGCGTTCGTGTTCGTCGAGCGTATGCACGAGGCGCTCGGGGCTCGCGAGCAACTGCCGCGCGCGGTCGAGCGCATTGCGCGACACCGCGACGATCTCTTTCACGCGCGGCAGCGCAATGGCGTCGAGCAGAATCTCGTGAAACGCCAGATCGAGTGCATGAAACGCGAGGCGCGCGCCGTTCACCATGGCTTCGCGTTGTTGCGTGAGGTTGGTTTCAAGCGCCTCGAGTATGGCGGGGTCATGCATGGCAGCGACGCCGCGCACGGTCTCCACTTCGAGCGCGCTGCGAATGAACAAATGCTGACGGATATCGCGCAGCGCGATGGGCTTCACGCGCGTGCCGCGCTGCGGCAAGACTTCGACGAGACCGGCGTGCTCCAGCCTCGCCAGCGCGGCCGATACGGGAAAACGCGAGACGCCCATGCGCTCGCAAACCGCTATCTTGTCGATCATCATTCCCGGTTCGAGCGCCAGCGTGACGATGGCTTCCCGCAATGCCTCTTCCACCGCGCCGGTCAGACTGCCGCGTTGGCCGGCGGCAATCTTGTGCAGCGCATCATACGGACTACTCACGATGACCGCATCGGATGAAGGGCTCACGGCGGGCTTGATTTCCGTTGAAGATGCTAGCATGCTAGAAAGCAGATTCGACGTTGTCAACGCGTGCAAACGCCTAAGAACGCACAAAGCTGCCTGCATCGCCTTGCTGCGT
This sequence comes from Caballeronia sp. GAWG1-5s-s, assembly GCF_023631445.1. Classification (NCBI taxonomy): domain Bacteria; kingdom Pseudomonadati; phylum Pseudomonadota; class Betaproteobacteria; order Burkholderiales; family Burkholderiaceae; genus Caballeronia; species Caballeronia sp. GAWG1-5s-s. Next base: position 6,114 of record NZ_JALQDC010000045.1, read on the forward strand.
CGAAGCTCATCAGTGTTTTCCCGCAGAGCGTAGTCGATCGCACATTGCCCCGGAGGCATACCCATGACAACGATCACCAAGCTGTCCGTTCGGGACATCCGCTTTCCCACTTCGCGTTCGCTCGACGGTTCAGATGCAATGAACGCCGCGCCCGACTATTCCGCCACATACGTCACGCTCGACACCGATTCATCGGCCGGAACCAGCGGACACGGACTCACGTTCACCATCGGACGCGGCAACGAAATCTGCGTGGCCGCCGTCGAGGCGCTGAGTCATCTCGTCGTCGGCAAGAAGCTCGAAGACATCGCGGCGAACATGGGCGCGTTCTGGCGCGAGATCACCTCCGACAGTCAGCTACGCTGGATCGGTCCGGACAAGGGCGCGATTCATCTCGCGACGGCGGCCGTCGTGAATGCGGTATGGGACCTGTGGGCGAAGGCCGAAGGCAAGCCGGTGTGGAAGCTGCTCGTCGACATGACGCCGGAAGAACTCGTGCGTTGTCTCGACTTCCGTTATGTGACGGATGCAATCACGCCTCACGAAGCCATTGCGCTGCTGCGCCGCCACGCCAGCACGCGGAGCGAGCGCGAGAAGGAGATGCTCGCGCAAGGCTATCCGGCCTATACGACATCGGCAGGATGGCTCGGCTATGACGACGAGAAGATCCGCCGCCTGGCCCGGGAAGGCGTCGCGCAAGGGTGGACGCACTTCAAGCAGAAAGTGGGCGGCAATCTCGAAGAGGACGTGCGCCGCGCCCGCATTCTGCGCGAAGAAATCGGCGCAGACGCGAAGCTGATGATGGATGCGAATCAGGTATGGGAAGTCGATGAAGCCGTCGCGAACATGCGGCGTCTCGCCGAGTTCGACCCGTGGTGGATCGAGGAACCGACGAGCCCCGACGACATACTCGGGCACGCGGCCATTCGGCGCCGGCTCGGTTCCATCGGCGTGGCGACGGGCGAGCATTGCCAGAATCGCGTCATGTTCAAGCAGTTGCTGCAGGCGGAGGCCATCGACTTCTGTCAGATCGACAGTTGCCGTCTCGGTGGTCTCAACGAAGTGATCGTCGTGCTGTTGATGGCGGCGAAGTTCGGCGTGCCGGTGTGTCCGCATGCAGGCGGCGTCGGATTGTGCGAGTACGTGCAGCATATTTCGCTGTTCGACTACATCTGCGTATCGGCGTCGCTCGAAAATCGCGTGCTCGAATATGTGGATCACCTGCACGAGCATTTCATCGATCCGGTGGTGATCCGCAATGGCCGCTATATGCCGCCGCAGCGGCCGGGCTACAGCATCGAAATGCACGCGCCGTCGCTGGACAAGCATCACTTTCCGGACGGAGAAGCGTGGCGCACGAAGTGACTGACGCTGGAACGAAATCTGCGCGTTCGGGTGATTCGTTTAACGAGGAACCATCACCATGAACGCTTCCACGCAGTCTTCCCGCTTCGCTTCGAAAGTCGTCATCGTGACAGGCGCGGGCTCCGGCATCGGCGAAGGCACCGCGCGCCGCTTCGCGGCCGAGGGCGCCTCCGTGGTGCTCGCCGGCCGCACGCAGGACAAGCTCGAACGCGTGGCGCGCGATCTCGATGCCTCGCGCACGCTCGTCCACGCGTGCGACGTCTCGCGCTTCGAAGACGCGCAGCAGTTGATCGACGCCACCATCGCGCGCTTCGGGCGCATCGACGTGCTTGTGAACAATGCGGGCGTCGCGCCGACGGGCCGCATCGACGAGGCATCGCTCGATGACTGGCGCGCGATCATGTCGACCGATCTCGACGGCGTCTTCTATTGCTCCCGCGCCGCCATTCGCCATCTGATTCAGGCGAAAGGCTCGATCGTGAACGTGTCGTCGGTGTCGGGCCTCGGCGGCGACTGGGGCATGAGCTTCTACAACGCGGCGAAAGGCGCGGTGACGAACTTCACGCGCGCGCTCGCAATGGATCATGGCCGCGACGGCGTGCGCGTGAACGCGGTATGCCCGAGCCTGACCGCCTCGGAACTGACCGAAGACATGCTCGGCGACGAACAACTCATGGCCAAGTTTCGCGAGCGCATTCCGCTCGGCCGCGCCGCGCAACCGGACGACATCGCCGCCGTCATCGCGTTTCTCGCGAGCGACGATGCGCGCTTCGTGACGGGCGTGAATCTTCCCGTGGACGGTGGCTTGAGCGCATCCAACGGACAGCCGCCGCAGGCGTGATCCCCGCGTCTCCACCTGGCATCGCTCACTCTTTTACGCGCGGAATGTCGATTGCGCTACTGTCACGCGCACGCATTCCGCGCCCGCATTTTCCGAAGGATTTCCCCGTCGATGGACGCTCGCTTTTTTCGTCTTGCGCGCCTGCATTCGTTCATGCCGCTTGCCGGCGTCACGCTGATGCTGGGCGTCGCCATGTCTTTCACCGCGCCGTTTCTGTCGCTCTTCGGCGTGCAGGAGGCGGACATGACGCCGCTGCAACTCGGGCTCTTCATGACGCTCATCGCGGCAAGCGGCGTGCTCGCGAGCGCCTTCGCGGGCAAGTGGTCGGATAGGCACGGTCATCATCGCGTGTTGCTGATGGGCGCGCTGGCCGCGTCGGCGCTCGGCTTCGTGCTGTTGTGCGTGCTGCGCAGCTATGCGTCGCTCGTGACGGTGGGCATCGTGTTCCTCGGCGTGGGCAGCGCGGCCATGACGCTCGTGTTCTCCTTCGGCCGCGCGGCGCTGCCGGTCACCGACGACGCGGAGCGTTCCTTCGCGCTCGCCACGCTGCGCACCGTGCTCTCGATGGCGTGGGTCTTCGGTCCGTCCGTCGGCGCGCTGGTGCTGGCCGCCGCGGGCTTTCACGGCCTCTTTCTGTTCGCGGCGGCATCGTTCGCGGCGTGTGGCGCGATCGCCTGGCGCATCAAGGATAAGGAGAAGCCGATCGCGCCGAACGCCCACTATGCGGGCGATCCTGCCTCATTGCTCGAAGTCACGACGATGACGGAGCACGACGAACCGCACGATGCGGCGAAGCACGTGCCCGCGAGCCGCGCGCAGATCTGGCGCGCGACGATTGCGTTGACGCTCATCGGTCTCGCGGCCAACGCGACGATGATCGTGCTGCCGCTCTATGTCGTGCAGGGACTGCGTGGCACGCAGATAGAAGTATCGATCATGCTCGGGCTCGGCGCGTTCCTCGAAATCCCGATGATGCTCGCGCTCGGCGCGCGCGGCTCGAATCTCGACAAGCAACGCTGGCTCGCGGCATGCGCAGCCGTGCATATCGTCTATTTCGTGGCGGTCGCGTCCTCTCGCTCCATTCAGTTTCTCATTCCGATGCAGGCGTTCAACGCGTTCGTCGTCGCGGTGACCTCGTGCCTCGGCATGACCTATGTCCAAGACCTGATGCCGCGCAATCCCGGCGCGGCGACTGCGCTGTTCTTCAACGCATCGCGCGTCGGCTCCATTCTTTCCGGCGTGTTATCGGGCGCGCTCGTCGCAGCCATCGGCTATCGCGGCACGTTTCTCGTCTGCGGATGCCTCGCGCTCGGCGCGCTCGTGCTGTTCGCCAATCCACCGTTCAGGCTGATTGCGCGATACGTATGGGTCCGCGTGAACCAATGGCGCATGCCGGTACGCTGAGGGCGCAGACTTCGGTATGACGAGCCGTTCATTGCATGAGTCATACAAACGTCACTTCAATCCCGCAATAATGCGAGTCCGATCACTTCGCATGCCGGATGAAGGAGACATCGATGCTTCGAGCCCCCGCTGTTGCGCGTCATGTGACGTTGAGCCTCGCGCTGTGCGCCGCATGTTCATCGGCGTGGGCGAGCGTCGATCTCATCGCCATCGGCCAATTGAGCGGCAACAGCGTGGACCGCTCGCAGCAGACCGCCGCGCCGCTCGAAAACGGCGCGCCGGGCAATCTGCTCGGCGGACTCGGCTCGGGGCTCGCGTATGCGGGCTGCGATACCTTTGTCGCCGTGCCCGATCGCGGTCCGAACGCGATCTCGTATAACAAGGCGCTCGACGATACCGCTTCGTACATCAACCGCTTCCAGACGTTGAGTCTGAAGCTCGAAGCATCCGGCAAGAACGGAACGCTGCCCTACACGCTCACGCCCCGTCTGCTCGATACGACCTTGCTTCATACGCGCGATGCGCTCGTCTACGGCGACGGCGCTGCCGCTGGCGTCGGCAACGGCGCACCCGCGCTAAACGCGACGAACCACACGCATTACTTCACCGGCCGCTCGGATAACTTCACGCCGACGCAGCCCTCCACGTATCCGCTCGATGCGCGTTTCGATCCCGAAAGCATCCGCGTATCGCGCGATGGCGCGAGCGTCTTCATCTCGGACGAGTACGGCCCGTACATCTATCGCTTCGATCGGCGCACCGGCGATCGCACGGCGGTCGTGCGCGTGCCCTCATCGTTCGCGGTCACGACGCTCTCGCCCGTCGGCAGCGACGAGATCAGCAAGAACACGTCGGGACGCGTCGCGAACAAGGGCATGGAGGGCCTCGCCATTTCACCCGACGGCGAGACGCTTTTCGGCGCGATGCAAAGCCCGCTGCTGCAAGACGGCGGCACGAGCGGCGGCTACACGCGCATCCTGCGCATCGACTTGCGCACGGGCAAGACGACGCAATTCGCGTATCCGCTCAGCAACATCGGCACGACCGCGAAGCCGAACTATCCGACGATCAGCGATATCGTCGCCATCAACGATCATGAATTGCTGCTCGACGAACGCGACGGCAAAGGTCTGGGCGACGACTCGGCTGCGGTGTTCAAGCGCGTGTACAAGGTCGATCTCACGGGCGCGCAGGATGTGAGCCAGGCGAGCGGTGCCGCAGGACTCGCGCCGTTCGCGCTAAAGAAGACGCTCTTTCTGGATGTGGTCGCGGCGCTGTCCGCGCAAGGCTTCGCGGCCAACGACATTCCCGCGAAGCTGGAAAGCCTCGCGTTCGGCCCCGACGTGCGCATAAACGGCGCGCTCAAGCACACGCTCTTCATCGCGAACGACAACGACTTCATCGGCACGGTGACGGATACGCATCATCCGAACGGCATCGACAATCCGAACCGCTTCTTCGTCTTCGCGGTGGATGCATCCGATCTTCCGGCTTACGAAGCGCAGCGCCTGCCGCATCGCGGCGAGGCGTTCTGCCGGATCGACCGCGAAGATCACGACGACCACCATCACGCCCACTGACGCGCCCACGACACCGAGCCTCCCATGACGACACACGATTCGCACGACAGCGGGCGCGTTGCATCGCGCCGCGGTTTCTTGAAGCTCGCCGGCGCCTCGGGGCTCGCGACGGCCGCGAACGCCCTCAGCGGCGCGGCGAACGCGGCGGCGGCCTCGCCCGACGGCACGCCCGAACAGATCCACCTCACATGGGGCGAAGATCCCGCGCACGAAGTGGTCGTGAGCTGGGCGTCGCTTGCGCCGGCCGTCAAGCCGCGCGTTCGCCTTACCACGCACGATGGTCATGCGAGGCTCATGCACGCCGTGCAGCGCACCTATACCGACGGTCTCAATGGCGAAATCGTCTGCACATACCACGCGCGGCTCGACGGTCTGCATCCGGACACGACCTACCGCTACGAAGTAACGGCTGACAACGACAGCAGCGCGGCGCAGCCGTTCTGCGCGAGCTTTCGCACAGCGCCTCGCGGGCGTTGCAAATTCCGCTTCACGAGTTACGGCGATCTCGCGACGCCCAACACGGGATGGGTGCTGTCGTCGCCGCAAAGCGGCTTCGCCGTGCAGGCCGTCGAACGCTTTGAGCCGCTCTTTCATCTGCTGAACGGCGACCTCTGCTACGCGAATCTGAACCCGACGCATCAGCCGGACGTGTGGCGCGACTTCGGCAACAACGCGCAAGTCTCGGCCGCGAATCGCCCGTGGATGCCGTGTCCCGGTAACCATGAGATCGAGTTCAATAACGGCCCGCAGGGCTTCGATTCGTACCTGTCGCGTTACACATTGCCCGACAACGGCACGCGCTTTGGCGGCCGCTGGTACAGCTTTCGGGTGAGCTCCGTGCTCTTCATTTCGCTCGATGCGGACGATGTCGTGTATCAGGACGCCGCCGCGTTCGTCGCGGGACCGTCGCCGCTGGTGCCGGCGGCGAGCACCGGCCATCCCGCGATTCAACCGGGCACGTCGTTCTATGTGCGTGGCTATAGCGGCGGCGAACAAACACGCTGGCTGGAGAAGACCTTGCGCGAGGCGAAGCACGATGACGACATCGACTGGATCGTCGTGCAGATGCATCAGGACGCGCTCAGTTCGTCGAAGACGGGCAACGGCTCCGACAAGGGCATTCGCGAAGCATGGCTGCCGCTTTTCGACCGCTACGGCGTCGACCTCGTCTTGTGCGGCCACGATCACGACTACGAGCGCAGCCATCCCGTGCGCGGCTGCAACCATCACGCGGGCCGCGATGCCGTGACGGGCGAAAGCGTCGACACGTTGCAGCCGCGCCCGGTCACCACCACGCAGCGCGCCAACGATCCGATCGACACGACGCACGGAACCGTGCATCTGATACTCGGCGGCGGCGGCACGAGCGCGCCGCTCGACGTCTACGGCACCGATGCGGGCACGGGCAATCCGCAAGCGCAGGTCTTCACCAAGCCGAATCGGCCGGTGCCCGGCAAGACGGCGGGCACCTTCGTGCGCCCTGCCGCCGACGCGGTGGAGGACGCCATCTGGTCCGCGCAACGTGATACCGGCACGGGCTACGGCATCGCCGTGTTCGATCACGATCCGGGCGAACGCGGCGGAAAGACGTCGATCACGATGAACTATTACCACGCGCCGGGCGCGGACAAGACGCCCACCGCCGAGTACGAACTGTTCGAAACCATCGTCCTTCAGAAGCAACGCCGCCGTTGAATATGAAGCTCTTGTGACAAAGTCCCGGCGACGGACAAGGTTCGTACCGCATGGCTGATGCGGTATGAATCTTGCCTCGTAGATGCCGTTGCATCACACCGGGAAACGATCATGAAAAAGGACGACGAGAACGCCGACAATCGCCCGGCGACCGCTGAGACGAACTTTTCGACGTTCGCGGAGCCGCTCGTCGGTGAAGCCATCGCTCAGGCGTCCGCGCTGGAAAATGAAGGCGAGGCGGAACAACTGCACAAGCTGCGCGTGGCGCTACGACGCCTGCGCACGCTGCTGTGGGCGTACCGGCCCATTCTTCACGAAGACTTCGATACGCAGCAGCGCGCCATCTATAAATTTCTCGCGAACGCCGCAGGCAATACGCGCGACTGGGACATTCTCATCGGTCTCGTGGAAGCGACCGGCGACCGCGAACTGCTCGACGCATTCCGCCAGAGCCGCTCCGAAGCCTCGCGAAAGAGCCTCGAAACGCTCGCTCATGCGAGTGTTAAGCAAACGCTGCGTGAAGCGATGAGCGAAGCGAATCGCGAGTTGAACACGGCCGCGCAACGCACGCCGCTGACGAAATTTGCCAGACAGCGCGTCGTTGCAGCGCAAAAGCAGCTCAAGAAGCGCATGCGCGTGGCATCACGCAAGGGCCGCTCGGACTATGAGTCGTTTCATGAAGTCCGCAAGGCTGGGAAGAAGGTTCGCTATCTGCTGGAATTCTTCGAGCCGCTTCTGGGCAAGAAGCAGCGCAAGGGCCTGAAGAACCTGAAGCGCGTGCAAAAGCGCTTCGGTGAACTGAACGATGTGGTCGCGAGCCGCGTTCTGCTGCTCGAGCACCGCGCGGCATTGCCCGACGGCGCGGCGGACCGCGCGTTGCGGGTGCTGGAGAAAGAACAAAAACGCAGATTCAAGGCCGCCGCCAAGCTGCTTTAGCCGCTGCCTGTCCTGTGATGAGGATGCGCGGCGACCCGGTCGCCGCTGCGCTCAGTTCAACGCGACGGCAGCCGCCGCGCCGACAGGCGACCCTTCTATCGCGATAGACCGCTTGCCGTCGGGTCCAACGGGCACATCGCCGACGAGCGTCGTGCGATAGAGCTGACGGTCGAAGTCGAGATCGAAGATGTCCGTCGGCGCAAGGTGGGCCGTCGTGCGGTTGTCCCAGAACGCGATGCTGCCTGGCTCCCACTTGAAGCGGACCGTAAACTCCGGTCGCGTCACGTGTTCCCATAGCAATTCGAGCAGCGCCTGACTCTCGCGCGGCGTCAGGCCGACGATCGACTTCAGAAAGCCCGGGCTCACATACAACGCGCGCTCTCCGGTCTCCGGATGCACGCGCACGAGCGGATGTTCGCTGACGAGCGTGTGTTCGTTGACCGCCTTCGCGAAGGCATCCGTGCCGCTCGCGCCTTGCGGGGGCGCGAAGCGATGTATGCCGCGCAATCCGTCGACGAATGCGCGCAGCGTCGGGGACAACTTCTCGTAAGCGATGACGAGGTTGGTCCACTGCGTATCGCCGCCATACGGCGGGACCGTCACGCCGCGAAGAATCGATGCGAACGGCGGATTGACCGCTGCCGTCACATCCGTATGCCATCCGGTCCATGGCCGCAACAGCGCCTGACCTTCGAAGCGCGTCGCCTTGCGAAACTTCGAGATCGAGTACAGCTCGGGATGGCCTTCCACATGACCGAACACCGGATGCCCGACCGTCAATTCGCCGAACTGCGCCGAAAACGCGACATGCTGTTCATGCGTGAGAAATTGCTCGCGGAAAAACACGACGCGCCACTTCAGCAATGCCGCGCGAATCGCCGCGACCTGGGCAGGTTGCATCGCGCGCGTCAGGTCGACGCCGCTAATCTCTGCGCCGATGTGCGCCGACAAAGGACGCACTTCGATGTCGTGTTCGGTTGCCTGGTGTGCGATGACAGCTGCGTTCATGGGCGAATCTCCGCTTTGAGTGTTGGTCTGTTTCTGCGAGCGACCCGACGACGTTAGCTGCCATGCGCGTCGGGATCGTCGGTGAAGAAGTAGTCGCGCCACGACTTCGGCTCGTGACGAATAACGCCGACCTTGAACAGGAAAGCGCCGAGTGCGAGTGTGTTTTCAGGGGTCGTGGAGAAACTCACGTCCTTGTCATTCAGAATGCGTTCGACGAATGTCGCAGAGAGTTTCGATGCGTCCTGTCGGATATAGATGGCCGCAGCCTCGGGCTTGTTGGATGCAACGAGCCGCGCCGCATCGACGAGCGCCGCGCGTACGGCCGCATAAGTGCGGGGGTTGTCCTTGCGCCATTTGTCGGATGTGACGGCAACGCTGCTCGTCGCCGGGCCGCCCAGTATGTCCGTCGAACTGATGACCTTGTGAATCTTCGGGTCGTCGAGTTCCTGATACTGATAAGGCGCGTTCGAGAAGTGAAGGTTGATGACCGAGCTGCCTGCGAGCATCGCCGTCGTCGCATCCGCGTGCGGCATGTTCACTTCGAAGCGGTCCAGACGCGCGTACTCGGCATCGCCGAATGTCTTGGCCGAAGCCATCTGCAACAGCCGCCCCTGCTGCGAGACGGCGACCGACACCACCGCGATGCGGTCCTTCTCGCCGATATCCGCGATGCTGCGAATGCGCGCATCGTTCGACACGAGATACACCGGCACTGCGCTTTGCGCCGACATCGCGCGGAAATCCTGATGGCCGCGCGTGCGGTCCCATATCGTCATCAGCGGACCGATGCCGAGCGTGGCGATATCGGCGGCGCCCGAGAGCAAGGCTTCATTGACCGCCGCGCCGCCGGACAGCGTGGTCCATTGCACGTCGATATGCAGTCCCGCGCGCGCGCCTTCCTTCTCGATCAGCTTCTGGTCCTTCGCCACTTTGAGCAGCAAGGAGCCGATGCCATATTGATCGACGATGCGCACCGTTCCTTCCGCGTGCGCCGCGCTTAGTGCAACACACGACGCAACGAGCATAACGAGCACAAGCAGTCGATTGAATGCGGAAGATGCCCTCATGCGCTGAACGTCCGAGCGAAGTGTCAGGAGCGTTCACTGTACAAGCGCGGCGCTTGCGCACAAACGAAGGAAGAATGCTACGAATATGCCTCTGCGCGATATGCGAAACGCGCGGCTGTGGTCGGAATCAATGTGGCGGCAAATCGGCGGGCGTGCTGAACGCGTCCACCGTATAGCCCATGTTGAAATAGCCCGCGCGCGCGTAGAGCGCGATCTGTTCGAGCCGCTCCGGGCCGCTTGCCTGCTCGTCGCGCTGCGTCGGTTTGCTTGCGGCCGAGCATCCGCACGCTCGCATCGCCCGCTCGTATGCGCGTTGCCGCCAGCGTTGTCGCGCCCGTCCCACGGGGACCAATAACGCTTGCCAGTATTGCGTCAGGATCTGTGACATGGCCGGCTCCGACAGTGCGTGAATGATTCCAATCTAGCGCGCCGATAAGGGATCGGCAAACAAGACTTCGTGAAATGCATTGCAGGCGCCCGCCTGCGGCTCTCAATGACCGAAGCCCGGACGTTGGAACACCAGTTGGAGTCGTCGCGCCTGATCCAGGTGAAGCGTGAATGCCGGCCTCACTCGCACGAGCAGGACTTTCACATCCGCGCTATGCGTGGATCGGATGAATTCATCGACGGTATTCACGAGCCGCCCGAGAAAATCGACCTCGCGTTCGAGATAGGCTTGCGCGAATGCATATTCGTCTTGCTCGCCGAGCATGTCGGTATCGTCCCGGCTTTGACGCGCGAGCGCGTCGCTCATGCTGCTCGGCTGCGCGTTCGCGCCGAGCCTTCGCAACATGTCGTTCGCCTCCTGCGCGATCTGCGCGTTTTCATCGACGATGCGCGTGGCGAAACTCCGCAGGCTGGTGGACCGTGTTCTGCGCAACGCAATCTGCGCTGCTGCGATCTCCGCCTGATTCGCGGTCAGCAGAACGCCGACCATCTGCGCGTCCGAGAGCGACCGGCCCTGCGCACGCGCGCCGACGGAAAGCGCCATGAGGAGCAGGCAGCCGCACGCGATTCTCCGTCTCTCATTCATTCGCGCTCGCGCCTATCTATTGGATCGGTGTCGCGGGTTGACCTTGAAGAGGCGGCCCCATTCGTAGTCGACGTGATCCGGACGTATCGGAAAAACTCCCGCACCCGGCGTGAACGTTAGTTCCCCGAAGTAGACGTTTCCGTTGGTTTCGTAAAGGTCGACTCTCACGTATTCGAACTCTTTCGCCAGCACGCCGGCGATTTCGAGCAACGAATCGAGCGATGCAGGCGGCGGCGCAGGCGTGTCGCTCCGATGGTAGTGACCGAACCAGATGTCCTGCAACCGCCACGCGGCGTCATACGTATCGCCGCGAGGATGATCGGTGAAGCGGCCCGATATCACCGTGATAAAAACCGTCTGCTGGCCGGATGGCGAGTTGAAGACGTGGAACTTCAGGTCCGCAGGAACCTCGCCATCTTCGGCGAGCAGCAGCGTTTCGAAGAAGATGCGCGGCTCGATCATGCGGTAATGGCGTTCCCGCGCCACTCTGTAGAAGGGCGTGGACAGCCATTGTTCGGAGAGCGCCGCGAGCTCTTCGAACGACACGCGGCTTTTGTCTTTCACCACCTCCACGAAACCGCTGCCGTGATTCGCCTTCATCACGAACGACGAAGGCAAAGCATCGAAGACTTCTTTCGTGAAAGCGCCGGGCTCTGCGAGCAAAGGGATGAGATGTCGCGGACCGATCTTGTTCGCCACATACTCGCGAACCTTCAGCTTGTCGGTCAGATCCATGTAACGCGGGTCGGGATAGAGACACCGATGCAGGATCTTCTCGTTGAACGTTCTGGGATTCCACATGTTCGGGAATCGTCCGACGTTATGACGGTGCGAAATGCTTAAGAACACCGAGTCCGGCAGCCACGCCTTCGCGCCGTCGATGAGTGTCTTGGCAAACATCCGGAAGCCCTCATGCCTCGGGGGAAGACAATGGAACGATCTTGTGCTCGTTATGGCTCGTTCCACCGGGAATAATTACAGCGAGAGATTCTTGCAAACGAAAGACTCAATCGAATGTGCGAATGACCACATTGGCACTCGGAGCCGCGCATCTTCAATGTGCATCTCCGCGCCCTTTGTTGGTGGCCGCCGTGCCCGCCGGCAATAAAGCGCGAAGGCGCGAACGCAGGGTGTCGTGCGAGTCCGGAACGCTGCCCGGCTTCCAGCTTCCGGTAGATGTCATCGCGGGATCGCCGGCCGGCGCGAGGGCGCCTACGCCTGGCGCATCAAAGGCATCGGATTCGCCGCGTGCCGCTGTTGACGCACGCTGCGCGTTACGGACGCGCGGATGAGTCTTGTCGACCTTCTTTGCATGGCCAGCCGAGCGCAGCGCGTGCTGCGCGTGAGTCGTCCTTTCGTGGGCATGCGCGCGAGGGCGCGTCGATGCGTGTCGCGCGCTTGCCGATGTATGTTCGACCCGACCATGAGTTGGCGTCGCGGCCTTCGTGTTTGCGGGCGAGGTCATCGTCACAGAAGACGCGATTGAATGAGGCGCTTCAGAAATATGTGACGCTTGCGTTGCAGCCAGGCTGTCGCATACAGGCACCGAAGCGAGCCAAGCAGGCCCCGCCGTGATGCCGCATGACGCGATGTCAGCGGAAGCGGGCAAGCCGAACGTGGCGCGGCCGGACGTACCCGCCATTGCGACAAAGTTTTCTTGAGCGAGCGAGACTGCTTCGGCGGGCGCGGAGCGTCCGGTCGCATCGTGGCGATCCGAAGGAGCGGCGGGTGCAACCGCCGCGAGTTTATGAACAGTACCGGCGGCACTCACGCGGTTTTCATGCGCCTCGTGAGCAGCCGGTCTGTGCGAGATTCGCACCCACGCATAGAGCGCAATCAGCAAGCACACGCCGACGACCAGCAGAACGATCGAGCCCGGCTTGAGGGCGAACGAGCTCGGCAACGAAAGCAACGCTGCCGATTGATCCGCGCTGCCTGATGGCGTTGCATCGTTCGTCTGATTGCGTCGCATCTCGCCGACTTGCGACGAAGCGGCGCGTACCATTGCGCGCGCCGCCTCGTCGAATTCGAAGAGAGATGCCCGAGTTCGCGTGAGCACCGCGCCGTGTCGGTCTGCGCCGCAGTAAGGACACGATAGGTCATCTGCCGGCGATACGCTTTCGCAACGAGGACACACGACGCAGTAAAGCGATCGCCACTCTTCCCGCTGGTTCATGGTCACATATCGGTTTGAGCGCCGTCTGCGACGCGTTGATGCATCGGTCAAGAAGACGATGTTTCGAACGGCGCAACGAGCGCACATCGGAAACGAACTGACCTTAGCACACCTATTTACGGTTAGGTAGCGGGAATGCTCGCTCGACACAACGCGTTCGATCGTTGTTCGACGTTTTAATTTCGGCAGACACCGACTGCCGTTTTCCTTACACTGAGCAGCGTAGCCGGCATGCAACACAGATTGCAGGTACCATGCGGTTCCGTTGCAAGCCGCCAGGAAAAGGCGTGGCCTGATCGATGCTTCGCGTTCAAGTCATGCGAATCGCTTCGGACATCGTGCTAATCGCTTTCTACATACAAACGGCGTGTGACGCATCAGTAAGGCTGACATGCGCCTGACGGTGAGTGGCATTCTGATCGCGCGCCACTGCTAATAATTCATTCCTTTTTTGCCTAAGCTACTTTGAGACGGAATGCAGGTGGCGTTTTCGACTCCTGACGCATAGACGTGCTCGACGCTGTCGGCGGCAAGGCCATGAAGAAGCGCGAGGACGCGCACAAAAAGGGAGAATGCCGTGAAGGTTGGGATCTACTGCGATTCGGGCATCAACGGCGGGCACGAGGAGATGCTCAAGCGTTTCATGATGGCGCTGGTCGTGAATGCGCAGATTGAAACCTTGCATATCCTGGCGCCCCGACAAAACATCGCACTGTTCGGTTTCGTGGAAGACCTCGCTCGCTCGCATCCGAAAGTGCAGACGATTGGCCTGTCATATACAGCTGAGTCGATACGCGGGAATCCGTTCGCGCTGCTTCGCATGACGCGGTCGACTGCATCCGTTCTGCGCGGCCTTAACCTGACGCGCCTGCTCATCGCGCAAGGCACGATTGTTTCAGGACTCGCCGGGCTCTTCGCCGCACGGCTGACAGGCACGCGCTCAGTGAGCTATCTCCCACTCGTTGGCGACGGTCCAGACAGCGCTCGCCTGCTCGACCGGTTGAAGTGGCTCGTGAAGCGCGGCGTGTACCGCATGCCGGACGAATTCATCACGCTCAACGAACATCTACGCGCGAAGCTGCGCACGCTCGCACCCAACGCGCGCACGACGATACTCGCGAATTGCGTGGACGACCGCTTCGCACAGTCCACGCTCACGCGCTCCACGGCTCGCGCCATGCTCGGCCTGCCGGACGACGAGACCACCATCATCGCGCATATCGGGCGTATCGACTTCAGGCATAAGCGACAAGACTTCCTGCTCGAATCCATAGAGCGACACCCCGACGCGTTCGAGCGCGCGATCGTACTCATCGTGGGTGAAGGACCGGACGCGCAACGCACGACCGACTGGGTGCAAGCAAGCCCGGTCTTGTCCGCTCACGTTCGCATGGTGGGCGCGCAGGCCGACGTGCTGCCCTATATCGCGGCGAGTGATGCCCTGGTGTTGCCGTCTGCTTTCGAAGGCGTGCCGCTCGTCATGATCGAAGCCGTGCTCGCGGAGCGCCCGATCGTCGTATCGCGGGTGTCCGGCCTCGATGCTTACCTTCCGGAAACGTTGCTGTTCCCTCCCGGCGATCACGCTGCGTTCGTGCAACGCATCTTCGCGGCGCGCGAGGTTCCGATGGCTGCGCTTGCGGCCGAGTTCCGTCGCCGCTTCTCGCGCGAGACCTTCGAGGCACAGGCTCAACGTGCGATGACGCTACCGCTTCCATCGCGCGATGCATTCGACGCTGCTTCGCCTCCGCGCCCGGACGTGCTTGAAAAATGAAGTGGGATTGAGCGACGAGAGAAACGGCTACGCGAAGCGTAGCCGTCTTAGCCATGCGATGTGCCGCGCGCCGTTGCGGCGCGCGGGAGTTACGCTCCGGCGTGCAGCGGCCGGCGCGTCATTTGCAGAAGCCGGCCCCATTCATAGTCGACGCTTTCGGGAAGCATCCGCAGAACGCCTGCGCCCGGCGTGAACGTTAGTTCACCGAAGTAAATGTCATCGTTGCGCGAATACAGATCGACACGCACGTATTCGAAGTCCTTCGCGAGCGCGTTCGCGACTTCGAGCAGCGCGTCGAGGTTCTTCGGGCGAGGAACAGGCGTCTGGCTGCGGGCGTACGCGCCGAACGTGATGTCCTGCACGTTCCAGTTGACGTCGAAGATATCGCCGCGCGGGGTCTCTCCGAAGCGATCGGAAATCACCATTATGTAGATGGTCTGCTTGCCCGACTTCTCGTTGAACACGTGGAACTTCAGGTCGGCGGGCACGACGCCGTTGTCGTCGAGAAGCAGCGTTTCGAAGTACACGCGCGGCTTGATCGCGCGATAGTGCCGCTCCCGCGCGATCTTGTAGAAGTCGGTCGCGAGCCACTCTTGCGCGAGCGCCGCGAGTTCTTCGAACGTCGTGTCCTTCTTGTCGCGCACGACCTTCACGAAGCCGCTGCCGTGGTTCGCTTTCATCACGAACTCGTTGGGCAACTGGTCGAAGACGGTCCTGGTGAAGACGGCGGGTTCCGCGATCAACGGAATCAGATACTGCGGGCCGATCTTTCGGGCGATGAAGTCGCGCACTGCGAGCTTGTCGCTGAGATCCACGTAGCGCGGATCCGGGTGCAGGCAGCGGCTGAGGATCTGTTCGTTGAAGGTGAGCGGACGCTTGAGATTGGGAAATCGCCCGATCCTGCGGCGATGCACGAAGCTCAAGAAGACGTCGTCGGGCAGAAAGACTTTAGCGCTGTCAAGGAGCCTTTTCGAAAGCGACATCCGGTTATCCCCCTGTAAATGTCATGTAATGTTCAGGCGCGATTCGCGGCCCACGGTGGCGGGCGCCTCGGGCTTATCACCGGTTAGGTGTATCCCCGAAATCGTCCCAAAGGCAGCGGTCTGACCACCGTGCGGAAGCGTACACAGCACCCCAGAAACGGTTGCCTGCGGATTTTCCTTGTATTAGCCGTCAGAAAATGCCGTGTGACGCGCATTGACTTTTACGGGAGCGCAGGTGACCGCGTGTTTTCGCCGCAGCATGGAGCAAGAGCGATTCCTGATTAATGCGGCTTGCATCGAAGGACGCGAGAAAGAGGTTATGCGGAGGCTTCTGTTGTATCGCCTCATGCGGAGGAACGCCTTGCAACATAAGGCGCTCGCTGCGTATCAGCGTCGGCCATTTGTCTCGAGACAAGGCGCTCGAATTATCGCGTAGGTAATCTCGGGGCGGCTAAGTCATCGAGAAATTGCGCGTAATGCTTTTACGCTTCTTGATGCGAATGGCGGAATGTGCTAAGCGCTATTGCTGAACGCAAATCATTTCCGCTGGCCGATTTCACTTGCGCAAAATGAAAGCCGACGCGCTCAGTCACGCGTCTCATCAGACAAATTGCCGAATAGATCAGGCGTCGCTGCGGTTGAAAGCTGCCGCGCCTGCATGTTGCCGCCGCGCACCTCTTCGAGGACATCGGGCGGAAGCCAGAGATCTTCCATTGCGCCGATGCCGCTTTCGATCATCTGCTGCAAAAAGAATGATTGCTTGCGTCCCGTTACTTCCGCCAGTAGCCGCAATCTCTGCTCGATTGCCGGCTCGACTCGTACCGCGACCACCTTCAACTTGTTTTCGGCGGTCCTTCTCAACATCTGCTCCTTCGTGGCAACAACGAAACCGTGACACGCGCCGCACAGCCGCGAACGCAGCGGTGCTTCTACCATGAAGCAGCAGCGCGTCGCAATTCATTTCTTGCTGCAACCGGTCTACCCCTCACGAAAGCTCGCGCAAGGCCACGTTCCTGACAAACGCGCGCTGAGGGCGAGGTTCGTCGGTAATTTCAGCCCGTCTCCCACGCGGCTGTCCGGGCAGCGATTGTTATAAACCCTTAATTCTTGTGAAAGATCGCCGTTAATTGGCTGACAGCCGCCAGCGACGTTCGTCCGGTGGTTTTCTTAACGTCCATGTCACCGGTTTCACGTCCGCTTTGGGCAGGAAGTACCGGGACAAAACGGAGTCAGCGTCCCTTGACGGGGACAGTCGAAAAGACGGAGCGATTGAAACATGCGCATCACAAACCTCAGGATCGGAGTTCGCCTCGGCTGCGCGTTCGGCGTGGTCGTCGCGCTGATGATCGGCACGGCGGCACTCGGAACCAAGCATCTCGAAGCGAGCAACGAGAAGATGGACAGCGTCGTCAGCGAACATTATTCGCTCATTGCGCTGAGCAACACCATTAAGTCCAACGGCTACAAGGCCAATGGCATCTTGAGCAAGCTACTGCTTGCCTCTTCGGAGGATCAAGCAAAGCAGTTCATGGACGAATACGTGGCGATCCGCACCGCCAATGCACAAGCCTACGCGAAGCTGGAAAAACTTCTGTCGAGCGAGGAAGGCAAGGCGCTTTTCAAGGAGCAGATCGGCGCGCGCACGGTTTATGGCGCGAGCGTCCGTCAATTCTTCGATCTCGTCAAAGGCAATCAGCAGCAGGACGCCCGCGCGCTCTATCTCGGCGATCTCGCGCGTCAACAGGACGACTACTACCTGCTCGTCGACAAAATGGTCGACTATCAGGCCGCGCTGATGCAGGCAGCCGTGACCAAGGCAGCCGAAGACGGCCGCGACGCGCGCATCCAGATGGTGCTGCTCTCGCTCGGCGCGATACTGGCCGCAATCGGCACGGGCATCATCATCACGCGCAGCATTACCCGGCCTATTCACCAAGCCGTGGTCCTGGCCGAAGCGGTGGCGGACGGCGACCTGACGCATCGTCTCGAAGTCGCGTCGAGCGACGAAATCGGCAGACTGCAAGGCGCGCTCAAGCGAATGATCGAGAACCTGCACGGCATCGTCGGCAATGTGCGCATGGCGACGCAAACGATCACGCACGCGTCGCACGAAGTCGCGAGTGGCAACATGGACCTGTCGAGCCGCACCGAGCAGCAGGCGAGCGCGCTAGAAGAAACGGCAGCCGCGATGGAAGAGCTCACCTCCACGGTCCGGCAGAACGCGGACAACGCGCTCGAAGCCAACCGCGTCGCGTCGGATGCGTCTGTCATTGCAGGCCGAGGCGGGGAAGCGGTGAACCGGGTCGTGGATACGATGGGCGCGATCAACGCATCGTCGCGCGAGATCGTGAACATCATCGCGGTAATCGAAGGCATCGCGTTCCAGACGAACATCCTCGCGCTCAACGCCGCTGTCGAAGCTGCACGGGCCGGTGAACACGGACGCGGCTTCGCCGTCGTGGCGAGCGAAGTGCGCAGCCTCGCCCAGCGTAGCGCGGTAGCTGCCAAGGAAATCAAGACGCTCATCGACAACTCGGTCGGCCTCGCGGATACGGGCAGTCAGATCGTCGGCGAAGCGGGACAGACCATTCGTGAAGTGCTGAACAGCATTTCGCGCGTCACGAGCATCGTCGGCGAAATGAGCGTGTCGAGCCGCGAGCAGAGCGACGGCATCGAGCAGATCAATCAGGCCGTCACGCAGATGGACCAGGTCACGCAGGAGAACGCGGCGCTCGTGGAAGAAAGCGCGGCCGCCGCGCAGTCGTTGCGCGATCAGGCCGCTGAACTGACGCACCTCGTCGCCTCTTTCAAGCTCGACGGCACCACGCCGCCGAAGGTGACGCGCGCAGCGAGCCATGCGGACGCCGCGCCTGAATCCGCCATGCCGATGCTTGCAACGAGCTGATCGTAGTAGTGCCGTCACGCACCGGGCCGGAATGCCATTCCGGCCCAAAAAGGTCGAGGGCAGCGCAGAACCGGGCTCTTCCCGAGCGACTCGCGGTCTGTCGACCGCGCTTCTTCCCCAAGCCTTGCCTGAACACGTTTCTATCGGGCGCGGGGAGAACAGCGAAACACGAAAACCGTTATCCGATATCCCCCCCTAGCATGTATCAAAACCCTAACGACGAAGCTTTTGTTCTCGAACCCGCCACCGCGCGTTCAAGCAACGTTGAAGCTGCCGCGAAAGCAGCGGCGGCGCTGATCGACGCTTACCGCAATCACGGTCATCTCATTGCGACGCTCGATCCGCTCGGACTCTCCGCGCCGGGACAGGCGCCGGAGTTGTCGCCGCTGTATCACGGGCTCGGCTCGTCGCAGACGATCGCTGCCGGACCCGGTCCGTTCGCGACGGTCGGCGAACTCGAGGAACAGCTCAAGCGTGCTTACTGCGGCGCGCTGGCGCTCGACTGCAGCGGCGTGCGCAACGAGGCGCGTCGTGCATGGCTGTTTCAGCGGATGGAACGCGACGCGGCTCTCCCCGCGCCTACGCAGCAAGAACGTGAGGCGCTGCTCGCGCGTCTGCTGGACGCGGAAGCGTGGGAGCGCCTCGCCGCCGCGCGTCACGGAGATGCGAAGCGCTTCTCGCTCGAAGGCTGCGAGAGCTTCGTGCCGCTTCTCGATACGCTGATCGCCAGCGCGGCAAGCGATGGCACGCAGCAGTTGTTTCTCGGCATGCCGCATCGCGGACGCCTGAACACGCTCGTCAACGTGATGGAGTTTTCCGCGAAAGGAATGCTGGATCGCCTCGATCCTGAATCGGAGCTCGCGGCCGCTGCAACGGATCTGCCATACCATCTGGGCGGTAAGGTCACGAAGCGCACATCGCATGGCGACGTCGCCGTGCTGCTCGCGCACAATCCTTCGCATTTGCAGAGTGTGTATCCGGTTGTCAGCGGCATGGCGCGTGCATGGCAGGACGACCATCCGGGCGAAGACTGCGTGACCGTCGCGGTTCATGGGGACGCCGCTTTCGCCGGTCAGGGCGTCGTCATGGAAACGCTGAACATGACGCGCAAGGACGGCTATGATCTGCGCGGCACCATTCACGTCATCCTGAACAATCAGATCGGCTTCACCACGCCCAACAGGATGAACGTAAGCGACCACGCTTACTGTACCGATATCGCTCGCATGATCGATGCGCCGGTATTGCGCGTGAACGCGGATCACCCTGAGGAAGTCGTGCGCGCGGCACGGCTCGCGCATGACTATCGCAAGGAGCACGGCGCAGATATCGTGATCGACCTGATCGGCTATCGGCGGCTCGGGCATTCCGAGCATGATGTCCCGGCAGTGACGCAACCTCTGTTGCAAATGGCCATCGACATGCATCCGACCGTGACGGAGCGGTATTACATCGCGATCGGTGGCGGCACGGCGCTTCCTTCCTTGCGCGACGATGCGCTGCGCAGGCTCGAATCGAATGCGGCCGTCGCGGACGCCGTACCGCTCGTGTGGAACGAGACCAACGAGCCGGCCGTTCGGCCCGGCGCGCAAGTCTCGTTGAGCCGGCTGCGGGCACTCACTGCCGCGATCACGCGCGTGCCGGAGAACGTGCCGCTGCATCCGATTGTTTCTTCGATGCTCGCGAATTGGCGAGACACCGTCGCCGACGAGAATCGTCCGGCCGACTGGCGCTTTGCCGAAAACATGGCGTATGCCTCGTTGCTCGAAGCCGGGCATGACATCCGGCTATCGGGTCTCGACGTGGGGCGCGGCACGTTCATGCATCGCCACGCCGTCTGGCATGCGCAGGGCGCGCACGAGGTGCCGGGCCAGCGTCATGTGCCGCTCAGTGCGATCGCTGCGGAACAAGGCCGGTTCGACATCGTGAACTCGCCGCTCACCGAGGAGGCCGTGCTCGGATTCGAGTACGGCTACAGCGTGCAGACGAAGGCGACCATGACAATATGGGAAGCCCAATACGGCGATTTCGTCAACGGCGCGCAGGTCTTCATCGATCAGTACATCGCCGCCGGCGAGTTCAAATGGGGCTATGAGTCGGCGCTTGCCGTATTGCTGCCGCATGGTCACGAGGGCGTCGGTCCCGAGCATTCGAGCGGGTATCTCGGCCGCTTCCTTCAGCTCTGCGCCGATGAAAACATGCGGATCGTCGTGCCTTCGACCTCGGCGCAATGGTTTCATCTGCTTCGCCAGCAGGCGATGGCGGAGCGCCGGATTCCGCTCATCGTCATGTCGCCCAAGTCGAAGCTCTACGGTAACGTCGCGTCGCATGCGCCGCTGCGCGAGATGGTCGATGGCGCGTTCCAGTGCGTGCTCGATGACGACGGCATCGCCGATGCAACTGCTGTCGAGCGCGTCGTGCTATGCAGCGGAAAGTTCTTCTACGAGTTGCGCGAGGCGCGCGACGCCGCCCGTGACGAATCGACGGCGATCATCCGCATCGAGCAGCTTTACCCCTTCCCGCATGACGAGCTCAGGCGCGCGCTTGCCCGGTTCACCCACTTGCGCAGCGTCGTGTGGGCGCAGGAAGAGGACTGCAACCAGGGCGCATGGCGATTCGTCCGCGATGAGCTGGAGCGCGTGCTTCCGGCCAATTGCGCCTTACGCGACGTCTGCCGCACCGCGACGCCGGCGGGCGCGCATTCTTCCTTGTCGGCGCATCGTCGCGAACAGGAGCGGCTCGTCACGGCCGCACTGACGACTTCACACTGAACGGAGAGCATCGCCGCTCGCAACGCGCACCGCGTGCGGCGATGACTTTTCGTGGTCCAGCGTGCATTGCGGGCGTCGGGGCATAGTCGCCGACGAGCCTCGGAGGCATCGGAGAGCTCATTTCGACTACTGGGCTTCATTGACGCGCAAATCCGCGACGTAGCGCATCAGCCGCTCCGCGAAAACATTTCTTCCTGGTCAAAGCCATCGGCCGCGCGTTCGTAAGCGAACCAGACCTGAGCGTTTCCACGGGGGAGTTTCGTGCGAGCGCGTCATGCGCACAGTGGTGGACCGACTCGCGCGGTTTGCGCTATGAATAATTGCCGGTCGGCGTCGCTTCATCCCCGGTGGAGGAACTCGCGCCGACTGCACAAGACGGACGTCTGGCCGCTGGCCCGACCAGACGACGTCGCTATGACTGCTGCTCTGATTAGCGCGAAGTCGCGCGCAAAAGATCCCGCGCCGTGCCCAGCATGCCGTCGGCGATGGCCGCCGAGTCGATCTTGTAGCTACCGTCTTTCAATGCCGCCTTGATGGCTTCCACCTTGGCAGTATCGATATCCGAGGAGTGGGAAGCCAACGCCGCAGTCGACGACAGGCTGATGGTCGAGCCTTCCGTAGCGGCGGGCGCGACCGGCTGCGCGGTGCTCGCGCCCGGCTTCGTGCTGGTGCTCGCCGCGCGCTTCACGGTGATCTGGGTCGACGAATCTGCGTTTTTGATGGTCTGGATGTTCATGGTTTCGGTTCTCGCTGGCTTTAATGCTTAACGGTGCCTGCGTTGAAACCTTTACCATCCGGAGCGCCGCGCGGTCGCCGCAACGCCCCCGGATTCGCCGGAAAGCCTTATCTAACAAGGCTCCCGGCCAATTGCAACAGTTTGCAACAAAGTGTAAAAGACGCCGGTCACGCGTTCATGAAGACCGCGCCGAAGACGGACGCGCTGCGATCTGCCGGCGCGGTGGTCTGCTGAAGCGGCGCGATCTGGGCCAGCTTGTCGGCGAGCGCGGCCTCCGAAAACGGCTTCACGACGTAGCCGTTCGCGCCGGCGCGAATCGCCGCGATCACGTTTTCGCGCCGGGTCTCGGCGGTCACCATCAGAACCGGAACGTCGGCATGATGCTCGGACTTGCGAATCTCCTGCAGAAGCGTCAGCCCGTCCATATTCGGCATGTTCCAGTCGGTGATGACGAGATCGAACCGCTGCGTCTTGAGTTTTTCGAGGGCTGTCACGCCATCGACTGCTTCGTCGATCAGCGTATAGCCGATCGCCTTCAGCATCTTTCGAATCAAACTGCGCATGGTGGTCAAGTCGTCGACCACCAGCAAGCGCATTTCCGTTTTAACCATCTGTCAATCCTTTCTCTCTTTACTTTCCCGCGCATGGCCCACCGCACGCGGCCATGCGCAGCGCTAGCTCACTACGTGCTCGGGCAATGCGAGGTATCGCCCGGCGGACCGCCACTCGATCGAAGAAATTCGTCCAGCTCGAAGCAAGCTTTGACGACCGCCTCGATCGCCTCTTGTGCGATATCGTTTTCCATCGCCGCCAGCCGACGGCGAAGTTCATGCAGTTGCTTGACCATGTCACCTACCTCGTTCCGGACAAGAAACTCGCCCTGCGACTCTTCGTTGCAAGGCGAGATTGCGTGAGTCGGCGCGTCCGGATCCGCGCGCCGGTTTGTCAGCCGCATCGCGACACCTTTCGACTCAGAACGTCGCCCAGTCGCCGTCAGCGGCGGCCGCGGCCGCTACCGAAGGCGCGGCGACAGGCTTCGTCGCGCGCGTCACCGCCGGCGCTTTCCTGGGGAGCGACGGCCGCGTCGGCTTCTGTTCGTAGCTGCCGGTCGTCGGCGCGGTGAACGACTGCGCGGTGCGGAACACAGCAACCGCTGCGGTGAGATGCTTCGCCTGATCCTCCATCGACCCGGCGGCTGCAGCAGCCTCTTCGACGAGCGCCGCGTTTTGCTGCGTGACCTCGTCCATCTGCGAGATGGCCTGATTCACCTGCTCGATGCCGCGGCTCTGCTCGTTCGATGCAGATGCGATTTCGCCCATGATGTCCGTCACGCGCTTGATCGCGGTGCTCACGCGCTGCATCGTGTCGCCTGCTCTCGCCACCAGCTCGGTCCCGGCCTGCACGCGGCTGCCCGAAGTCTCGATCAGTTCCCTGATTTCCTTGGCCGCCGCCGACGACCGCTGCGCGAGGCTGCGCACTTCGCTTGCCACGACCGCGAAGCCCCGGCCCTGCTCGCCGGCTCGCGCGGCTTCGACCGCGGCATTGAGCGCGAGGATGTTCGTCTGGAACGCGATGCCTTCGATCATGCCGATGATCTCGGCGATTCTCGCGGAGCTGTCTTCGATGCCGGTCATCGTGTCCACGACCTGACTGACGATGGCGCTGCCCTCGTTCGCGACGGTGCTCGCGTTGTCCGCGAGGCCGCTCGCCTGCCGCGCGTTCTCGGCGTTCTGCTTGACCGTCGCGGTCAACTCTTCCATGCTGGCTGCGGTTTCTTCCAGCGAGGCGGCCTGCTGTTCCGTGCGTGACGACAAATCCGTGCTGCCCGCGGCGATCTCGCCCGACGCCGTTCGAATGACATCGACGGACTCCTTGATGCCCGTCGCGAGCGACGAGAGCTTGGCAAACGCGGCTCGCACCGCCAGCATCAAGGTCGCGAGTTCGTCACGGCCGGCCACTTCTACGCGATGCGTCAGATCGCCCTGTTCCAGCGCCTTCATGGCCGCGAGCGCGTCGCCCAAAGGCTTCGTCACCGAGCGCGTGATGATCAGCATCGCCGCGATCGCGACCAGCACCGCCGCTATGGTCGATGCAAAGGACAGCGCGACCGCGCGGTCATACGCGGCGTGTGCGTGACGCGCGGAGTCGTCGGCGAGTTCGTACTGGTACGCGACGAGCGCGTCCAGTGCCGCGAAATATTTGACCTGCGCGGATGCAACGGGTCCCGCGATTTGCGCGCGTGCTTCCTCGATCTGTCCCGCCGTCAAGAGCTTGACCGCTTCCTGACGCGCTGCGGTGTTCGTTCCGCGCGCCTCGACGAGCGCATTGAAAAGCTCGCGTCCGCGCGCCGACGTAATCATGCGGTCGACCTTTTCGAGCCGTTGCGACGTGGCTTTCGATGCTTCGAGCACGCCGGCTTGCATCGCGGCGACGTCCTCCGGCTTTCCGGTGATCGCCGCGCGCTGCAGCCGAAGCACGGTCTGGCTCGCCGAATCCTTCGCTTTGCTGACCTCCGAGGCCTTGACCATCCGGTCATCGGTGATGAGCGTGATCTCGGTATCGAGACCGCGCATATTGACGAAGTTGATCGTGGCGATGAGGACGAGCAACGCGACGACGATGCCGAAGCCGATGGTCAGCCGGGCGCCGACCTTGAAGTTGTGCAGGTTCATTTAGGATTCCGAGGACCGGTTATTCAGGACGTGTTTTGGGAAGGCGCTCGCTAACTGCTGCGTAGCGCGGCCGGTCGCCGGTTGCTGAGTTCCTGCAGGGATCGCCTGCAGGATCGAATCGCTCGTTACTGTCGCCTTCCTTTCTGAGTATCGGCAGAAAGCATGGAAGCTTTACGTGGAATTTCGGCGTCCGAAGCGGGTCAGGATTAATTACCGAATGCGTCGCTTGTCGCGATTGCGGTGCTGGAGGCGGGACGGTTTCGGATCAAGTGCCGGTGTCGTCTGCGCCTCGTCGGGACGAAGCAGAAGCACGTTCGTGCGAGAGCGGCCGGACAAAAGTGCTGCGGGAAATTTGAGCGAACGTCGCTACGCGCGCTTCCGGCGGAAGACGCGACGCGCCTGCGCCGACAGCGGCAAGACGCTGCGGCGTTGCACGCCCGTTGGCGCTCCTAAAAAAACCGATCTACGTATGACCGCGCGTCAAGCCGCCTGCAACGCCGCGCTTTGCGCGCGCGCCGCCTTGGCCTTGGTCTTGCCGGCGCGGGACGGCGGCTGGCAGATGCCGCACACCATGCCGTGCGTCGGTTCGTGCGCGTGCGCAACGAACTTGCCGCGGCAGCGCGTGCAGCCCGCGAGGCGCAGGATGCCGGCTTCCTTGAACCGCACGAACGTCCAGGCGCGCGTCAGATCCATCTGCAGTACTTCGCCGTTGAGCGTGAAGTGCTCGGCGTACAGCGCGTAGGCGCGGCTCAACAGATCGACGCGATCGAGGTTCACGCTGTTTTGCTCCAGAAACGCATACACGTTGGCGAACATCGATGCGTGAATGTTCGGCCCCCACGTCAGATACCAGTCTTCCGAGAACGGAAGCATGCCCTTCGGCGGCGATGCGCCCTTCACTTCCCGATAGAGACGAATCAGACGATCGTGCGAGAGCTTCGGGAATTCCGATTCGAGCACCTGCATGCGCGCGCCCAGTTTGATGAGCGTGATGGCGCGCAGGACCTGCGCGGCTTCCTCGGCGAGGCTCTTCGAAGTCGTGGTCGTGCTCATGGTCAGGCGGCAATGAGGGCTGCGTTGGACAGGGCCGAGACCGGCGCATCGTGGCTGCGGCTCGCGAGGCCGCCGAGCATTTCGTCCGCGCTTATGCGGAAGAAGCACAGCAGTTGCGACGACGATGCCAGCTTGTCCGCCTGCGCCGGCGACAGATTCAGAAGCGTGTCCGCGATTTCCGCCGACAGGCCCAAATGCGCCTGCGCCGCTTGGCGATCGGACGCCAATACACGCCGCGCGAGCGTCAAGTAGGACAGGTTCAACTCGCGGATGGACGAAAGGTCTGGGCTGGCGTGTGTCATGGCTGGCGTACCGAGGGAACTGTGACCGTGTTTGGCGTCTAGGGCGCCGTGACTCACAGCGCGAAGCAATTGTCTGGTTAAACGCAGCGATCTGCAACAAAAAGTTACAGTGGCAAACGTTCGCCAAGGTGCGTTTTTCGATTGCAAACGTTATGTGCTGATGATTTGTGTCACGGGGGACGTGGGTTCGACTGCCCAGTTATTCTTCTCTGTCAACGTTTTTCGAGTTTTTATTCGAACGAATGCTCCTACACAAGAACGTAATTTCACTTCTCAGGCGATCGAGCAGGGCGGCAATACTTTCCGCGTAACACTTTTACCGCGGCTATTACACGACAGTGTTACCACCGCTTACGTTTTTTGTAACGATGTGCTGGACTTGGATAGCCAGTCGCGGCGCCCGACGCCGTTGCTGCCTGACGCGCCGAAACTTGCGCTCGGCCGTTACCGTCCGAACACCGAGAACTTGGCGTTCCGCTCGTCGCATGGCATTGATCCGCCGCGCCACGTAGCGAATTCATCGCGGTGCGACGCTGTCAGGCGGAACAGTGCTTGCTTAGGCGTCAAGAGAAACAGGAGACGACCATGTCGGACCCGCGCGACCGGGGCGAGATCAACGGAACAGACGGTGCCATGACTCTTTGCGAACGCTCTACCTCAGCCCTAAAGGACAACGGAGCGCAGAAACAAGCTCACGCATTCCGACACAACCTATGAACCGAGGCGCGGCGACTAGCCGGCCGGATAAGCATCATGCGCGAGATTCGGATCAAGACTTCGTTGGCATCGGCGGCGCTTCTCGTGCTTGCCGGGTGCGTCGCGGGCGGGATGCCGCCGCCGGGCAGGCATCTGACGGACCTGGAATGCCGCGATCTCGCCGCGCTCCGAGCGAACGCGAGCCCCACTACGATGGCACAGCATCAAGTGGAACTCGGGGCGCTGCGCAAGGCCGGCTACGACCCGTCTCCGTTCTACGACGACCCCTACTACCCGGACGATTTGCAGCAGGCACAGCGCCTCGTCGACTACTGGTTTCAGACGGAATGCCTGCCTGTTCTGGCGCAATGACAACGGCGGCCCGACTTAGCTCTCGCAATTCCATGAAAGCCGATGCCTGCGGAGATTCGAAAGCGCCGCAGCAACTGGAGAACGTATGGCGCAGCAGGACAACGACAATGGCGTAGGCAAGCGCCCACGCATCGCACTGGCGCTGCAAGGCGGCGGCGCGATCGGCGCGTTCCAGGCGGGCGTGCTCGAGGTTTTGCACGATGCGAACGTCGAGATCGACGCGTGCTGCGGATCGTCGATCGGCGCCATCAACGCCGCGATCTTCTTCGGCAACGCGCCGGAGCATCGCGTTGATCGGCTCAGGCAGTTCTATCATCGCGTGTCGGTTCCCGGCACGACGCTGCGCGACCGCATGGCCTCGTTGATCGGGGGACTGGCATTCGCGAACGACGACTTTCGCCGCATGCTGGCCGAGGCCGATCAAAGTTACGCGATCAGCGCGGGTCTGCCGGGATTCTTCACGCGACGGCTTGCCGTGCCGTGGACCACCGGCAGCGAAGCGCCCGAGCTCGCCAGCATCATGGACATGCGCCCGCTCTATCAGACGCTCGCGAGCCTCTGCGATTTCGACGAACTCAACCGCAGCGCGACGCACGTCAGCGTCATCGCAGCGAATGTCGCGACCGGCGAACCGCATTACTTCGATAATCGCGGCGGCCGTCTCGAAGCACCGATGATCGTCGCGTCGGGCTCGCTGCCGCCGTGGTTCGCCGCCGTGCACATCGGCGACGCGTGGTACTGGGACGGCTCGCTGGTATCGGCCGCGCCGCTGCAGCGTATCGTCGAGACGGCGCCCGCGGACGTCGAGACGATCATCCTGCGTGCCGACCTGTGGACGCCCGAAGGCCAGGTGCCCGACAATCTGACCGACGCCGAGATCCGGCAGAAGAACATCGAGCATGGCAGTCGCGCGGCGGCCTACCATCAGACGTTCGACGAATCGCAGCGCCTAAGGGCGCTTCTCGCTCACGCGCTCGATTGCATTCCGGCAGCGCAACGTCAATCCGATCCGCAACTGATGAATGCCGCGGCGCTCGCTGGCGCGCGGCCGGTCCGCATCGTGCCGGTCGACTACGCGTTTTCCCAGCGCGAATCGCACTTCAAGGACGGACAGTTCACCGCTGCGGCGATCGACACGCACTGGGCTCACGGTCGAGAGGCAGCGCAAGCGGCGCTTGCTCGTATCGATGAGCGTGAGTGAACTCGCCTTATGCGGCACGAACGGTCGTTGAGGGTCGTCTGAACAGCGCCTGCGGGCGGGCTTCTTAACGGCCTACTGCGCGCAATTCACTAAAGACCCGCGAGGAACCGTTCGCGGTCTGCTACCGCGCCTTTATGCGTGCACGCGGAACGGCGGCAGCGGCATCTCGTCGCCTTCGATGAAGGCGGTCGCGCACCGAACGGCGAAATTGATGGCGCCCTCTTCGTTGGCGAACATGCCCAGCTTTCCGAGCGATGTCGCGTGGCCGTCTTCTTCGAGCACTGCCACAGAAGCCACGAAGCTGTTGCCAGCCTGGGTGATTCTCGGCTCGAAGGCCGCGCCGCGGTGATAGATGATCATGGTCGTCTCTCTCAGGTTCGGTTCAGCCAGTCGACGGCTTTCCTCGAAGAAGCCATCGCGTTTCCTGTCTAAACGTTTTGTATTGGAGCTCAGTGGAGCGCGGGCGCACGGCCGGCCGTCCAAGCTTTGTCAAACCGTGAGAAGAATAATGAACCGTCGCGTCGACCGCATCCGATTTAACAAACAGTAACGTATCTGCAATAAGTTCTTAAGATAGATGAATCCCGCGGCGATTCTCGAACGTTCGCCCTTTTCGTTACCAAAAGACGAAGCCCCGGCCAACATCCGATGGCCGGGGCTTGCGTTTGCAACGGTACACAATCGACAACGACTGCTGGAATAGCTTCCGCCTTCGGACTGCGCTCGCGATACCGCGCGGGTCCTGCAACCGCTCACGCGACAACCGCTGGTCCGGAAAAAATAAGGTTGGCCGGCTTGCTCGGTGACGTTCGTTTCGCGATTCATGGCGCTTGATTGCTCGCCATGAGAAGCAGTGTATGCGGCATCGGACACGAGGTATCTAATGAAAAAGCGGTGGAAACGCTGTCTTCCCGGCCGAATGCTTTTTCTGCTGCCGCCGATAAGAACGGCGGTCGGCACGACGACTTGAGCGGCTACAGATCGCGGCGAAAGCAGCGCCAAACACGTCACCGCACGCGCGTCGCGCAATCAGCGATTTTCGCGGCGCCGTCACAAATCTCCGCTCTAATACGGCCCGTCGCTGTCTCGTTAGAGGGTGGACCGTCGATTGCGAGGCTCTAGGGCCGCGACGGCATCGGACACTGCGCGATGCCGTCCGATCCGAGCCGGTCAACCAAGGACAACAGAAGCAATGAACATTGCAACGAAGTGCATAGTAACGACAGCCCTCGCGTGGGGCCTATCCACCGCCGCGCTCGCTCAGGGCAATGCCGGCGGCGTACCCGGCGGCAACGGCGCGGGCCGCGGCGGCGTCGGCGTGGGCACGCCGAACGGCAACGGCGAAACCGGCTCGCCTGCCGGTCCGTCCGGCAAACACTCGACGCTTCATTTGAAGCACCATCATCACAAGCACAAGCAGCCGAGCTGATCCGCTGACGGCTGTTTGCCGCTTCGCCCACTCGACGCTGGTGTGAAGCGGCACCGTTGGGGGCTGCACGACGCTTATGTAATGCGCTCGTGCCGCCGTGCATGGTCCATGTCTCAGCGAGGCCGGCGGCGCGCATGATCAATACGACGCGACGGTGCTTGCTCTCTCGGTGTTGCGCTCGCCGAAGCATGCATCGGTTGTCGAGCCGCCCGCGCCCGGCAGACCGCTATCGCTCGACATCACCCCTTCCCCGCACGCACTGAATATCGGCTAGCTCACGATCAGCTCTGCAAGAGCCGCTTCCGCTCGGTGAACCGCTTCTACGCTCCTCGCCAGACCACGCACGATCTCTGCTTCTCCAAAAGCGGAGGTGTCTCATGCGCGACATTGTCTTATTCGATCTGGACGGGACCATCGGACTGATTCAACACCGGGTGCACCACATCAGCGGAAAACAGCGCAACTGGCAGGCGTTCTTCGCCGCGTGTGGCGACGATCTCCCGAACGCGCCGGTGATCGAAACGCTGCATACGCACGCGGCGCGGCATCGCATCTGGATTGCATCGGGCCGCAGCGACGAGGTGCGCGCCGAGACCGAAGCGTGGCTCGATCTTTACGTGGGCATGCATCACATCGACAGGCTGCTGATGCGCCGCGCCGGAGACCGGCAGGCCGACGACCGGCTCAAGCGCGGATGGTTGCGCAACGGCTCGATCCCGCGCGAGAGGATCTTGTGCGTCTACGATGATCGCCAGCGAGTGGTCGATATGTGGCGATCCGAGGGCCTCGCATGCTTTCAGGTCGCGCCGGGAGACTTCTGATCACAACGACGCTGCCGACGCGCGGGATGTTCTGCCTATGCAGGAGCGTCTCACTCAAGATTCGCCGATAGCTGCCGTATTCCACTTGTCGCTCGGCGTCGGTGCCGGCCCAGACCGAGGATCCGCAGTGCAAAAATCGCTTATTCACCTGCCATCGACGTCGAAGGACCGCGTCGCAGCGGCTGTCACCGCCGCCATCGCGTTGATCGGCGCTTTCATCGTGTGGCCGCACGCGAAGCAGCCCGGCCCGGTCATCGTCCCTTTCCTGCCGATCTTCGCTACGTGGGTCACTCTCACGGAAGGTCTCACTGCGTTTCTGTTGTGGACTCAGTACCGCATTTCCGGGCGTCTTCTCTTCGCGACGCTCAGCGGCGCGTACGCGTTCGTGAGCCTGATTGCGGCCATCCAGTTGCTGGTTTTTCCCGGCGTGTTTTCACCGGGCGGCCTGCTCGGCGCCGGCCCGCAAACCGCCGTCTGGATATGGGTGTTCTGGCATGGCGGATTCCCTGCGCTCGTCACCGTGTCGCTGGTTGCGCGATCCTGGGCTCCGAGCGTGCGCAATCACGCGCCTGGACACGCGGCGCTCTTCGGCGCGCTCTCGCTCGCCTCCGGTTGCTCGGCGTTGGCGATCATGGGCAAAGACATTCTTCCGGTCATGGTGGCGTCGGGCGGCTCGTATTCGGGCCTGTCGAGCAGTCCGGCCGCGTTGATCGTCGAGGCCACCTGTCTCGCGGCGCTCGGCCTGCACATCTCGACCACGCGGCTGCGCTCGCTAATGGACCTGTGGCTCGCCGTCGCGTTGCTGGCGGCGCTGATCGACGTGACGCTCACGCTGTCCGCGGGCGCCCGCTACAGCGTCGGCTGGTATGCCGCGCGGGTCGCCTCGATGCTGTCGTCGAGCGCGGTTCTCGGCATGCTGATCTACGAGACGAGCGGGCTGTATCGCAAGCTCACCGACGCGCATGTGAAGCTGCTCGAGAGTTCGGCGCGCGATGGACTGACGGGCGTCTTCAACCGCGCCTATTTCGACGAGCGATACGGCCACGAGCACACGCTCGCCGCCTCCTCCGGCTATTCGCTTTGCGTGCTGCTGATCGACGTGGACAACTTCAAGGCGTACAACGACACCTTCGGCCACCTGGCCGGCGACGATTGCTTGAGAAAGGTCGCGCAGGCGCTGACCGGGACGCTGACGCGAAAGGGCGACTTCGTCGCGCGGTACGGCGGCGAAGAATTCGTCGTCGTGCTTCCGGCGTGTGACGCGCTAGCGGGCCTCGCGGTGGCCGAGAAGCTGCGCGCAGCCGTCGAGAAGGCGGCGTTGCCCGCGCCGAGGTCCGGCGCTGTCGTCACCATCTCCGTCGGCCATGCTTGCCGGGACGCCGCCTCGCGGCAGACGGCGAAGGCGCTGCTCGAATCCGCTGACGCAGCACTGTACTCGGCCAAGGCAGGGGGCAGGAATCGCGTCGCCAGCGCGCGCCTCGACAAGCCGAGTGGCGGTCTTGTTCGACAGACTTCGGCGTCCTGAGCGGGAAGCGCGTTCTGTCGATTTCTGAGGAAGCGTCGTCGTCCGTCGAGTCATCGAACGACACGCCGGGTATCAGCCGTCCGCTAGGCGCTCGCGCGCTGCGAGATCTTCCGGCGCGGTCCAAGACGAAGCGCGACACCGGCTGCTTGGCGATCGCGAGCATCCGGCGGAGCTTCTCCTCGGGCATTTCCATGCGCTCGGCGAGCACCGACGAATGCGCTTCCTAACCAGCCTGCTGCCGAATCTCGGCGCGGCATCTTCGTCGATGCTCCCGCGCCCTTCAACACTCGCAGTCCCTCTCCGGCGCGAAGACACGTTCTACTAACCCGCAGTGACAGCACTCTCGATTGCGAGATTGAGTTGCGCCACGTCCACCGGCTTCGTGAAGTGATAGTCGAATCCGGCGTCTGCGGTGCGCGCGCGGTCCTGAGGCTGCCCCCAGCCGGTGATGGCGATGAGCGTGACATTCGCCGTCGACGGTCTCGACCTGATGCGGTGCGCGACCTCGATCCCGCTCATGCCCGGCAAGCCGAGGTCGAGCAAGATCACTTCGGGCGTGTAGTGGCTCAGAATGTCGACCGCCTCCTCGCCCGAGTAGACCGTGCGCACTTCGTGTCCTTCGAGTTCGAGGAGCGCGGTGAGCGCGTCGGCCGCATCGACGTTGTCATCCACGACGAGAATGCGATGCTTCTCCATCTCGACCGGAACGGCGGGCGTGTCGCGCGCCGGAGCGGGCGGCGGCACCACGCGGCATTGCGCCGGAAGGTGCACGGAGAAGCAGCTTCCCTGGTCCTTTCCGGCGCTCGATGCGGTCAGCCGGCCGCCATGCAGCTCGATCAGCGACTTCGACAGCGCGAGTCCGATGCCGAGCCCGCCTTGTCGATGATGATCGCGATGTACTTGCGAGAACATCGAGAAGATGGCCGACAGCTTGTCGGGATCGATACCGATGCCGTTATCCGCGACCGACACCACGATCTCGGCGTCGTCTGCCTTCGCCGTCAGTTCGATGCGACCGCCGGACGGCGTGTATTTCGCGGCGTTCGTCAACAGATTCGCCAATACCTGCGCGATCCGCAGGCGGTCCGCCTCGATGTGCAACGGCCGCGTGGGCAGCTTCACGATGAGGTCGTGACCTTTGCCCTCCAGCATCGGCCGCGCGGTCTCCACCGCGTCCTCGACGACATCGCGCAACGCCACGGCTTCCTTGCGAAGCGTCAGCGCGCCCCGCGTTATGCGTGACACGTCGAGCAGGTCGTCTAGCAAGAGCGCCATCGCGGCCGACTGTCGGCGCAGCACCGTGATGCACCACTTGCGGCGCTCGTCGGTCAGGTGAGGCTGTTCCAGGATCTCCGCGACCTGCCGGATCGGGGCGAGCGGGTTGCGCAACTCGTGCGCAAGGGTCGCGAGAAATTCGTCCTTGCGCCGGTCCGCTTCGGAAAGCGCCTGCTCGGCGCGCACGCGCGGCGTCACGTCGCCGAACCAGGCGACCACCGAACCGTTCAGCGACGCAGCGACGACATGGAACCACTGCTCGCCGTGCTCTCCCTGAACGCTTATGTCGAACGCATCGCGGCCCTCGCCTTCCGCCAGCGGCGCGAGCCGCTCCAGGAGCACGTCGGCGTCCCAGCCGTGCGGGCGCACATACGTGGTCGAGCTGCCGATGACCACCGCCGTCGCCCGATTGAACAAGTGCGCCGCGGCATCGTTGAGATAGTCCCACCGAAGCTCGGTCACGCGGCCGTTGCGCACCACCGGCGTGAGGATGAAGAACGGCACGCCCGCGCTGTTCAGCGCCACGTCGAACCGGTGCCGCGCCTCGCGCTCGAGTTGCAACAGGCGCTCGGCCGTCTCCTGCGAAGCGGCTTCGGCCCTGCCGGCCCGTCTTGCAACCTTGGCTAGCTGCTGGCCCGCCGCCACGAGAAGCGCGCCGACTACGACAAACGCCAGCAATACGACCCGGTCGCCGTGCCCCTCGACGGTCAGACTGCCGACAGGCGGCATCCACAATGCGCCGTACACGAAACCCACTGCCAGAAGGAGCACGCCCGACCAGCCGCCGAACAGCACCGTAATCAAGGGAAGCGATGCGCTGACGAGAAGAAACGTCAGCCGCCCGTGGGCCACCACGGTCAGGACCTGCTGCGCCACAAGAACGGCGGCGGTGGACGCGACTCCGAACACCAGGCGCTTGCCCGGCGGGTATTGAGCGATTCGAACAATCATGGTCGGAAACTCGTCTGATTGATTACGCCTTTCGCCTGCATTATGCATTCCTCCTATGGTTTGCGAATGCGAATCTTTCCGCCTCGCGCGGCGGTCACGCATGCGTCGACATTCGTGCCCAACTCGCGCGTACGCGGTTTGCTGACGTCCGTTCACCGACTCATCCGACTCATCCGCTCACGAGGAGTGCACATGAAATTGCAAGGAAAAACGGCGCTGGTCACCGGAAGCGACTCCGGCATCGGTCAGGCCATCGCGACGCTGTTCGCGGAGCAAGGCGCGGACGTCGCGGTGATCTATCACACCGACCGCGCGGGCGCCGAGCAGACGGCAGCCAAGATCGCCTCCTTCGGCCGGCGCGCGGTCGTGCTGCAAGGCGACGTGGGCGACCCCGCGTCGGTCAAGCGCATCTTCGGTGAAGTCACGGCGCAGTTGGGACGCCTCGACATTCTGGTGAACGATGCAGGCGTGGGCGCCGGCGGCGCGGAAGTGGCCGAGCTCGACGACGCCCAACTGGAAACCGTCATCCGGACCGATCTCTTCGGGCCGCTCTACTGTTGCCGCGAGTTCGTGAAGCTGCGGCGCGAGGCCGGCGGCGGCGGGCGCATCGTCACGATTTCGTCGGTCGCGCAGCATTTGCCGACGCCGGAAAGCGCGCCGTACGGCATGGCCAAGGCCGCGCTCGGCTCGCTCACGCGCAGCCTGTCGCGCGAAGTCGCCAACGACAAGATCAACGTGAACAACATCGCGCCCGGGCTCATCCAGACGCCGATGACGCAAGAGCGCCTCGACGACCCCGACGCTCGCGAGAAGTCGATGTCAGTGATTCCGTGGCATCGTCCGGGGCAACCGGAGGAGATCGCGCGTCTCGCGCTCTTTCTCGCCTCCGACGACGGCGATTACGTGACCGGACAGACGTGGACCATCGACGGCGGCTTGTCGATGCAGTGGGGCGGCGCATGAAGAAGGAGGACGTGCTCGCGCTTTTCGGAAAGCTCAGGGACGACACCGACGCCTTCTTCGCGCACGTCGCCAATGACGTCGACTGGACCGTGATGGGCACGCATCCGCTCGCCGGGCGCTATCGCGGCAAGGAGGCGTTCCTTGAAAATACGTTCGCGCGCCTCGCGAAGGCGCTGCCCGACGGCGCGAAGCTGACCGTCACGCACGCGCTCGTCGATGGCGACACGGCGGCGGTCGAGTTGCATTCGGACGTGCGCGCGGCGAACGGCATGCACTTCGACAATCGCTACTGCTGGGTGTGCCGTTTCGAGGAAGGCTCGATCGTCGAGGTGCGCGCGTATCTCGACAGCGCGATGGTGGCCGAACTGCTGCGGCAAAATCCGGCCTGAGCGATGCCCCGCGCGGCTTTACGCGTCGACGGTCTCCCGTTCGTGAACGGGCGCGGCGCGACGCGCATCGCCGGACCAGCACGCCGTTTTAACTCCGATTTCTTCCGATACGAACGCGCCGCCGCCCGTCGCGCGATAGTGCGCGAGCGCCTTATAGACGAGCGCTTGCCCGAGCAGAACGATCGGCACGTTGAGCAGCACCATCACGATGTTCATCAGGTCCGAGAGCGCCCAGAGGTTCGGCAGTTCGAGCCCGGCCAGCACGGTCAACGCGCCGAACGGCACGAACACCAGCGAGCCGACCACGCGAATACCGGCGATGAACGCGCGGCGGCGCGAGATGAAGTTCGCCGAGATTTCGGCGAACGAGATCATGCCGAGCAGCGTCGTGAAAGCGAAAAGCCCGTAGCACACGCACATGATGATCTTGATCGCATGCGCGGCCCAGAGCGGCACGAGGGCCTGCACCGAAGCGAGATAGACCGTGATCTTCGAGGCGCGCACGGCTTCCCATGCCTGCCCGTCGACGGTTCCGGTCCACACGTGCGCCATCACGACGATGAAGCCGGTCATCGTGCAGATCACCATCGTGTCGAAGAACACGCCGAGGCTCTGCACGAAGCCTTGTTCGCACGGATGCGCGTTGTCGGCGATGGCCGCCGCCATCGTGATGGTGCCCTGCCCGGCCTCGTTCGACATGAGGCCGCGCTTCACGCCCTGCGCGAGCGCCGTGCCGATCGCGCCGCCGAAGAGCGCGTGTGGCGCGAACGCGCCGACGATGACCTCGCGAAAGAAGTAAGGCACGAGCGGCAGGTTGATCAGGATGATGACGAGCGACATCGCGCAGAAGAGCGCGGCCTTGATCGGCACCAGCACGTCCGTGTAAGCCGTGACGCGCCTGATACCGCCCATGATGATGAACGCGCACGCGAAGACGAGCGTCGCCGCGATGCCGTAGTACGCCGTGGATTGCCGCGCGAGGTGTTCGCCTGCGACGGTATCGGCAATGGTGCCCATCGCGGTGAACACGTTGAACGTTTGCGGCGGCACGTTGAATAAGGCATAGACGATGAAGACGAGCGACAGGAACGTGCCCACGATGCGCCGTCCGCCGAGCACGCGCCGTCCGTAGAAGGGCAAGCCGCCGACGAACTCGTCGCCGTTCTTCTCCTTGAACAGCTGCGCGAGCACGGATTCCATGAAGGCCGTCGCCATGCCGAAGAAGGCGGCGACCCACATCCAGAACAACGCGCCGGGACCGCCGACCGAAATGGCGCCCGTAATGCCGACGATATTGCCCGGCCCGGCGCGCATCGCCAGTCCGAGCATGAATGAAGCCATCGCGCTCACGCCCGTTCTGGACGACTGCCTGCGCTGCATGATGCGCACGATCTTGCGCATGTTCATCGTCTGGACGAAGCGCGTGCGGATGCTGAAGTGGATGCCTACGCCGACCAGCAGCAGAATCGCGAACGGAAACCGGCCGAGCACGGGAATGCGCGAATAGGCCGCGAAGTTGGTCGGAAAATCCCAAAGAAAATCGGAAATGGGCGCGATGAACGCAAAGAACGCGTTTACGGATTGGAAAAGGTCTTCCACGCGGGCTTTCCTTCTGTTTTCTGATGCTTCGAGCTGTTTAAGGCGGAAGTTCGATTGATTGAACCGGATTCGCTGGGATCAGGCGCTGTCGCAGGCGCGCGCGCACCCGCGCCCGCCGTGGCGGGCGGCCATTATACGGTGCCGGCTGGCGGCGCTTTGCGCCCATCGCGGAGAGGACTGCGCGCCGCCCCTGCGCGGCGCGGCGATGGCGGCTTCGGGTTCTAGCGCGTGTTCAGTCGGTGGTACGCGTCCGAGTGCGCGCCTCGCGCCAGCCCACCTTGCGGTGAAAGTCGCCGCCTTTTCGGCCGGCGCGAGAACCATTCAGAAATCCTTCGATACCGCCTGCAGGAAATCGAAGTCACAGCCCGCATCGGCCTGCAGCACATGCTCCTGATACAGCTTCTGATAGCCGCGCAGCACGCGCTTCGGCGGCTTGACATCGGCTGCGCGGCGCGCGAGTTCGGCTTCATCGACGAGCAGTTCGATACGCCGATCGCGCACGGAAAGCCGAATGCGGTCGCCGTTGCGCACGAGCCCGATGGGCCCCGCGAGCGCGGCTTCCGGCGTGACGTGCAGCACGATGGTTCCATACGCCGTGCCGCTCATGCGCGCATCCGAGATGCGCAGCATGTCCTTCACGCCCTTCTGCGCGAGCTTCTTCGGAATCGGCAGATAGCCCGCTTCGGGCATGCCCGTGCCGCTCGCGGGACCGGCGTTTTGCAGCACGAGAATGTCGTCGGCCTCGACATCGAGCGCGGGATCGTCTATGCGCGCGGCCAGGTCTTCGAGCGATTCGAAGACCACGGCGCGGCCCTCTTTCTCGAAGAGCGACTTGTCGGCGGCGGAGCGCTTGAGAATCGCGCCGCGCGGCGCAAGCGAGCCGAACAACGCGACGAGCCCGCCTTGCGATTCGACCGGGTCCGACAGCTCGCGCACGATGCAATGATCGACCCACGCCTCGCGCTCCGCCGCGATGCGTTCGCCGAGCGTTTCGCCGGTGACGGTCATCGCGTCGAGATGCAGCTTCGGCGCGAGTTCGCGCAGCACCGCCGTCATGCCGCCCGCGGCGAAGAAGTCTTCCATGTAGTGCTCGCCGGTCGGCTTCAGGTTGACGAGCACCGGCGTGTCGTCGGAGAGCACGTTCAGCCGTTCGAGCGACACCGGAATGCCGAGCCGCCCCGCGACGGCGGTCAAGTGGATGATCGCGTTGGTCGACCCGCCGATGGCCAGCAGCACGCGCAGCGCGTTCTCGACGGACTTCTCCGTGATGATCTGGCTCGGGCGCAGCGGCGCGTGAATGAGCTGCACGGCGCGCGCGCCGCTCGCTTCGGCGGCGCGAATGCGGTCGGCATGGACTGCGGGAATCGCGGCGGTGCCCGGCAGCGACATGCCGAGCGTCTCAGCGATGCACGCCATGGTGCTCGCCGTGCCCATCACCGCGCAGGTGCCGGCGGTGGTCGCGAGCCGCCCTTCGATCTGGTCGATCTTCTGCTCGCCGATTTCGCCCGCGCGGAACTTGCCCCAAAAGCGGCGGCAGTCGGTGCACGCGCCGAGGCGCTCGCCTTGATGACGGCCCGTCATCATCGGTCCGACGACGAGTTGCACGGCGGGGATATCGGCGGCGGCGGCGCCCATCAGTTGCGCGGGCACGGTCTTGTCGCAGCCACCGATCAGTACCACGGAGTCCATCGGCTGCGCGCGCAGCATTTCCTCGACGTCCATACTCATGAGGTTGCGGAACATCATCGAGGTCGGATTGAGGAACACTTCACCGAGCGAGATGGTCGGAAAGTCGATGGGCAAGCCGCCCGCTGCGAGCACGCCGCGCTTGACTGCTTCGACGAGCTCCGGCATGCCGCGATGGCAATTGTTGAAGCCCGAGCCGCTCGATGCGATGCCGACGATCGGCTTGGTCAGCATGTCGGAGGTGTAGCCCATCGAGCGGGCGAACGAGCGGCGCAGGTAGAGGGCGAAGCCGCGGTCACCGTAGTTGGTCAGGCCTTTGGACAGGCCTTCAGTCTTTGGTTCTGGCATTTGTTTGAGTGTCTCCTGGTTTTTTCTGTCTGCTCTTGGGGGCGGTTGCATTGTGATTCTATGGAACTTGCTCTGGTGTCGGTCTATTGGCGTTGCCCCTCCCCGGGGCGGGGGTCACTTTCTTGGCTGTCGACCAGAGTAGGCGCTTTAGCGCCGTACTCTGGTCCCATGCAAAGAAAGTAACCAAAGAAAGCAGCTTTTTTTGGCCCGCAGCACTCGTGGAGGGGCCACTCCGCAGTCAGTCCGTGGCACTCAACTTATAAACAGCCCTGGAGCACCTTCCACGCCCACTATCACCACGTCCTCCGAGCCCCTTGGCTCGATAAAACCGTCGGGAATAGCGCTCATGTCATGGCTGCCGCGGCCCCATGAATTTGGCGTTCATCCAAAGCTTCAAGAAGAGCGTCAGCGAACGCAAAGCGGCGACGCTCATCAACTCGAACACCGCGCCATCAAGAACCGTCGTCGATCGATGCGCTCTCCTCCACCCAACGAAACCAGCCGCGCCCCTCTCATCGATGTGGTAGCCTTCGCCGACCATCGAACGAATGCTCTGAGGCGGCCGCCTGCCGCAGCCACGCCCGCGCGAACCGCGCCGCCGCCTCCGCCATCCGCCTGCCGCGCTACGACGACGAGCCCGGCCTGCTTCTTGCAGTCCCCGTAGCGGACATCGCCCATCTCGTCGATCATCAGAAGCAATCACATGCCAGACAACATCTCCGCGCCACAACGGGGGCGCATTCAATCCGGGATCGAAGGAATCGACGATATCCTGGGCGGCGGGCTCACGCCGCACCGCATGTATCTGGTCGAAGGCGCGCCCGGCGCAGGTAAAACCACCCTCGCCTTGCAGTTTTTACTCAAAGGCGCCGAGGTCGGCGAGCCGGGGCTGTACATCACGCTGTCCGAAACGCGGGACGAACTCGTCGCCGTCGCCGAAAGCCACGGCTGGGACACAGGCCGCTTCACCATCATCGAACTATTGTCCGACGAAGGGCTCGATCCCGCGTACGAGCAGACCGTGCTGCATCCCGCCGAAGTCGAACTCGGCGAGACCGTGCGCGACGTGATCGCCAAAGTCGATGAACTGAAGCCCGCCCGGCTCGTCTTCGACAGCCTCTCCGAACTGCGCATGTTGTCGCAGAATTCGCTGCGCTATCGACGCCAGATTCTGGCGCTCAAGCGCTATTTCGCCACGCGCGCCTGCACCGTCATGCTGCTCGACGACAACACGTCCGAAACCGGCGACTTGCAGTTGCACAGCATCGCGCACGGCGTCATCAGCCTAGACAACCTCGTGCACGACTACGGCGGCGAGCGCCGGCGCATACGCATTGCGAAAATGCGCGGCATCCGGTTCCGCGAAGGCTTTCACGACATGACGCTGAAGACGGGCGGCATCGAGGTGTATCCGCGGCTCGTCGCGGCCGAGCATCACGCGGAGTTTCCTTCGGATTCGCTCAGCACGGGAACCCGCGAACTCGATGCGCTCATGGGCGGCGGCCTCGTGCCGGGCACCAACACGTTGATCGTCGGTCCGTCGGGCGTCGGCAAAACGACGACGGTCGCCTCGTGCCTGCTCGCCGCGCTCAACCGCGGTCAGCCGTGCGTCTACTATCTCTTCGACGAGACGCTGATGACGCTCGTGCGCCGCTCGACCAGCCTCGGCATCGACCTCAGACCGCATCTCGACAGCGGCCTCTTGACGCTGCGCCAGATCGATCCCGCTGAGATCTCGCCCGGCGAATTCACGAGCGACGTGCGCAAGAGCGTGGAGCAGGACGGCGCGCGCTTCGTCGCCATCGACAGCCTGAACGCGTATCTGCAGGCCATGCCCGGCGAGCGTTATCTGCTGCTTCAGATGCACGAACTGCTCACGTATCTGAACCAGCGCGGCGTCATCACCATGCTCGTGCTGGGCCAACACGGGATCATCGGCGAAATACAGAGCGATATCGACATCAGCTATCTCAGCGACGTCGTGCTGCTCTTTCGCTATTTCGAACGCCAGGGCGAAGTGCTCACCGCCGTGACCGCCGTCAAGAGCCGCACCAACGGCCACGAACGCTCGATCCGGCAGTTCCGGCTCGGCAGCAAGGGCTTGAACGTCGGCGAGGCGCTGCGCGATTTCGAAGGCGTGCTGAGCGGCCTGCCGACTTACCGGGGCGATACCGCCATGCTCGCGTCACCGGAGGGCGAGCCGGCCTCGCCACGGGAATAACGCGATGGAACATCGCGTACTGATCGTTGCGCCTTTCGGCCGCGACGCCGAGGTCATCGTCGATGTTCTCAAGACGGAGGGCCGCGAGTGCTTCGTCTGCGCCGACTCGCGCGTGCTCGTGACCGAACTGGACCGCGGCGCGGCCGTCGCCATCATCACCGAAGAATCGCTGCTGGACGACAGCGCGATGGCGCTTGCGGCATGGATCGAACAGCAGCCCGCATGGTCGGATTTCCCGATCGTGCTGCTGTCCGGGCGGCTGGCGGGCAGGCGCTCCGCCAAGAGCATCGAGATGCTGGAGCGGCT
The DNA here is from genome assembly GCF_023631445.1 of Caballeronia sp. GAWG1-5s-s. Classification (NCBI taxonomy): domain Bacteria; kingdom Pseudomonadati; phylum Pseudomonadota; class Betaproteobacteria; order Burkholderiales; family Burkholderiaceae; genus Caballeronia; species Caballeronia sp. GAWG1-5s-s. The sequence goes on from NZ_JALQDC010000045.1 coordinate 48,194, forward strand.
CGGCAACGTGCTGGTGCTGGAACGGCCGCTCAACTCCGAGACCTTGCGCCGCGCCGTGGCGTCGTCGTTGCGGGCGCGTGCCCGGCAATACGATGCGCGCAGGCACCTCGCCGAGTCGGAGCAGCATCTCATCGACCGGGTCAAGGCGCAGGAAGCGCTCCAACGGCTCAACGAATCGCTCGAAAGCCGCATCGCGGAACGCACGCACGAACTCGCGTCGGCCAACAACCGCCTGATGCGGGAGATTCACGAGCGCGCCAAGGTGCAGGCCGTGCTCGTGCAGTCGCAGAAGATGGAAGCGCTCGGGCAGTTGACCGGCGGCATCGCGCACGACTTCAACAACCTGCTGAGCGTGATCATGGCCAACGCGGAACTGCTCGCGCGCATCAGCAAGGACGAGCGCGTGCTCAAGATGGCCGCGACCACCAAGCGCGCGACCGAGCGGGGCGCGAAGCTGACCGCGCAGTTGCTGACGTTTTCGCGCACGAGCAATCTGGATCTGAAAGCGGTGAACGTGGCCGCGCTGTTGCACGGCATCCGCGACATCATTTCCATCTCGCTCGGCTCGACCATCGCGCTGTCGATCACGACTGCGTCCGACGATCTCTGGACGCAAGCCGACGCGAACCAGCTGGAACTGGCGATACTCAATCTCGCGATCAACGCTCGCGACGCGATGCCGAACGGCGGCCGCCTGGCCATTCACGCCGAAGAACGGCCGAGCGTCGACGAAACGCTCGCGCCTGGCCGCTACATCGTCATCAGCGTGACCGATTCGGGCTCGGGCATCGAGCCGGGCGTGCTCTCGCGCGTGTTCGATCCCTTCTTCACGACCAAGCCGGTCGGCAAGGGAACCGGCCTGGGTCTGAGTCAGGTGTACGGCATTGCGCGGCAAGCGGGCGGCGTCGCGCGCATCGAAAGCGAGGTGGGCAAGGGCACCACCGTGCAGGTCTGGCTGCCGTTCGGCGCGCAGGATCCGTCGGAAGGCGCGTCAGGCGCGGACCCACGCGACGATACGGCGACGCCGGGCCGCATTCTCGTTATCGAGGACGACGAGGACGTGCGCACGATGATCGTCGATTGTCTCGAAGCGCTCGGCTATCAGGTCACGCAGGCGCCGGACGGGCCAAGCGGCCTCGCGCGTCTCGATGCCGACAAGCCGGACGTGATGATGGTCGATTACGCGATGCCGGGCATGAACGGCATACAGGTGCTCGCGACCGCCCGCGAATCGCGCCCCGACCTGCCGGTCATCCTCGCGACCGGCTACGCGGACGTCGATGTCACGACCATCACCGACCGGCGCTTCACCGCGCTTCGCAAGCCGTTCCAGCTCGAAGACCTTGCGCGCGCCGTGCGTCTCGCGCTGAAAAGCGCCGAGAAGGCGTGAGCAGCGCGGGCATTTTCAAATCGGCCCAGTCGTATCGCGTCGCACGAGCTGGATCGGCAGCACGTCATGCGTCGGCGCGCCCATGCCGCCGGCGCGAATTCGTTCCACGAGCCGCCGCGCGGCGGTCCGCGCCAGCGCTTCGACCGGCTGCCGGATCGACGTCAGTCCGACGAGCGGCGAACCCGCGAGCGGCATGTCGTCGAAGCCGATGATGGAAAGCTGCTCCGGCACGCGGATGCCGCGCCGCCTCGCGGCCTCCAGCACGCCGAGCGCGATCGTGTCGTTGCCGGCGACGATGGCGGTGACCGGTTGCGGCTCGCTCAGCATCGCGATCGCGCAGGAGTAGCCCGCCTCGGTCGTGTAGTCGCACCAGACAACGGGGACGGCCTCGGCGGCCAGGCCCGCGTCGTTCAGCCAGCCGAGCGCGCCCTTCGCGCGGTCGCGGCCGGTCGACGTGTTCTCCGGGCCCATGACGAGGCCGATTCTCCGGTGCCCGAGCTGATACAGATGCTCGGCGGCGAGCGCGCCGGCGTGGACGTTATCGACTTCCACCGTATCGACCTGCACGTCGTCCACCGACCTCACGACCAGCACCAGCGGAATGCCGCGCCGCTGCATCTCGGCCACGACCGGCGAATCGAGCGTCGCGGTGGCGAAGATCAGGCCGTCCAGATAGCCGTCGATCAGCGGCCGGAACGCCAGCAGATTCTCGTAATCGTTCATCGAATCGATCATCAGCGTCAGCTGATAGCCGAGCTCCTGCAGCGCATCGTGCAGATGGGTCAGCAGCATCGTCATGAAGCGGTTGTGCAGCGCGCCGACGACCACGCCGATCAGCCGCGTCGCCGATTTCTTGGGCCGCCGCCCCTGCGCGGGGATGCGGTATCCCAGTTCCGCGGCCGCCGCTTGCACGGCCTGCCGCGTCTCGGCGCTGATCGCCGGATGACCCGCCAGCGACCGCGAAACTGTCGATACCGACACACCGAGCTTGAGAGCGACGTCTTCCAGGCGTACCTTCGCGGGAAGTCGGTTTGCATTCTTTTGCATAACTGGGCGGTTGCTTATTTGTGACGAAGTGTCGCAGAAACCGACCGTTTCGGGGACTTAGGCGAGCACTGTCAGGGAAAGTGTGGAGCGTTTGCAGACTTTTTTGCACGGCCATTTGCGCTACATTCGCTTCGTTCAATGCGCGCGGCCTGCTGGGAGCGGTCGAAGGTTCCGCACGCCGGATACCGACAGCGCAACTCGACTACCCCTGATTACGTGAGGAACGAAGATGGCAATCTGGCTCAAACGTGGCGCGGAAGCGGAAGTCCTGAAAGCAGCGGCGCGGGAAGTGCGCGAGACGGTCGAAACGACGCTCGCCGATATCGAAGCGCGCGGCGACGCGGCGGTGCGCGAGCTTTCCGTGCGCTTCGACAAGCTGGATCGCGAGGACTATCGTCTGTCGCAAAGCGAGATCGATCAATGTCTCGCGCAGCTGTCGGCCCGCGATATTGCCGACATCGAGTTCGCGCAGAAACAGGTGCAGAACTTCGCGCGCCATCAGCGCGAAGCGATCCGCGATATCGAAGTCGAAACGCTGCCCGGCGTCGTGCTCGGGCACAAGAATCTGCCGGTGAACGCGGCGGGCTGTTACGTGCCGGGCGGCAAGTATCCGCTGCTTGCTTCGGCGCATATGTCCGTCATCACCGCGAAGGTGGCGGGCGTGCCGCGCGTCGTGACCTGCGCGCCGCCGTTTCATGGCAAGCCGGCGCCGGCCATCGTCGCGGCGCAGCACATGGCGGGCGCGGACGAGATCTACTGCCTCGGCGGCATTCAGGCGATCGGCGCAATGGCGCTCGGCACGCAAAGCATCGCGCCCGTCGACATGCTGGTCGGCCCGGGCAATGCGTTCGTGGCCGAAGCCAAGCGGCAACTGTACGGCCGCGTGGGTATCGACCTGTTCGCGGGACCGACCGAAACGCTCGTGATCGCCGATGAAACCGTGGACGGCGAAATGTGCGCCACCGATCTGCTCGGACAAGCTGAGCACGGCCCGGATTCGCCTGCCATTCTGCTCACGAACTCGGAGAAGCTCGCGCGCGAGACCATGGCGGAGGTCGAACGGCTGCTCACGATTCTTCCGACCGCTGACATCGCCCGCAAGTCGTGGGAGAAGTACGGCGAAGTGATCGTCGCCGAAAGCGAAGAAGAGATGGTACGCATTGCCGACGAAATCGCGTTCGAGCACGTTCAGGTCATGACGCGCGACCCGGACTATTTCCTCGCCAACATGACGAACTACGGCGCGCTGTTCCTCGGCCCGCGGACGAACGTCTCGTTCGGCGACAAGGTGATCGGCACGAATCACACGCTGCCCACGCGCAAGGCCGCGCGCTATACCGGCGGCCTGTGGGTCGGCAAGTTCCTGAAGACGTGCACGTATCAGCGCGTGCTCACCGACGAGGCCTCGGCGATGATCGGCGAATACTGTTCGCGTCTGTGCGCGCTGGAAGGCTTCGCCGGACACGGCGAACAGGCCAATCTCCGCGTGCGCCGTTACGGACACAAGGACGTGCCGTACGCGGGCATCGCCGTCTGATCTAGAGGAAAGCACACTGCGCACGCAGATTCATGCGTGCCGATCTGCGAGGAGGAGACAAAAAATGAAAATCTATCGATCGATCGCGCGGCTCGGCTCGGCCGCCCGCGTGCTGCTCGCCGCCCGCGTGCTGCTCGCCGCCTGCGTGGCGTTCTCGGCGGGCGGGCAGGCGTGGGCGGCGACGGGTACGACGGGCGCGCGTCCGAACATCGTCGTCGTGATGACCGACGACGTGGGCTGGGGCGATCTCGGCAGCTACGACGGCGGCGCCATGCGCGGCGCGCCCACGCCCAATCTCGACCGCATGGCCGCCGAAGGAGAGCGGTTCCTCAACTACTACGGGCAGGCGAGCTGCACGGCAGGACGCGCGTCGTTCATCACCGGGCGCTTGCCGATTCGCACGTCGCTGTCGTCGGTGCTCGTGCCGGGCGACCCGAACGGCCTGACGAAGCAGACGCCGACCATCGCGCAATTTCTGAAGAAGGCGGGCTACACGACCGTACAACTCGGCAAGTGGCATCTCGGCGACAAGCCGCAGAACTATCCGACCGCGAACGGCTTCGACGAGATGTACAACGAGCTCGCGTATTACGCCGGCGTGTATGCGTACGAGAATCGCGAGTTGCATCCAAACTGGCCCGCGCACGACGCCGACTTCCAGAAGGCGTGGGATCGCGTGAATGTGTCGATGCTGGAGCAGAAGGCCGGTCAGCCGGTCCGCGTGGTCAAGCCAAAGTTCAGCTACGACGACCTCGCGACGGCCGACGACGACATGCGCGCCACCGCCGTGAACTGGATCAAGGCGCACGCGAAGGACGATCACCCGTTCTTCATGTACCTGAACTTTCTGAAGGTGCATAACCCGAACAACCCGTCGCCGCGCTGGAAGGGCAAGTCGCCGGGCGGCGGCAACTATCTCGATTCGCTGATGGAGCTGGACGACAACAGCGGTCAGATCTTGCAGGCCATTCGCGACGCCGGCATCGCCGAGAACACGCTCGTCGTCTGGACCACCGACAACGGCGCGTGGGTCGAAGCGTGGCCCGACGCCGGCTATACGCCGTTTCGCGGCGAGAAGGGCACGCCGTTCGAGGGCGGTTTTCGCGTGCCGGCCATCGCGTGGTGGCCGGGGCATATCAAGCCGGGCTCGGTGAACACCGACATGTTCTCGCACATGGACTGGTGGCCGACGTTCGCCGCGCTGGCGGGCGAACAGCCGCCGGCGTACGAATCGAAGGACAACGAAGGCAAGCCGATCATCTTCGACGGCATGGATTTGAGCGATTCGCTGCTCGGCAACGGACCGGGCAAGCGGACGAGCTTCGTCTACTTCTCGGGGCAGACGTTCGGGGGCGTGCGCGTGAAAAACTTCAAGGCGCTGTACACCGCGCAGGACACGTGGCTCGGCCCGCAACGCCCGATGAAGGCGCCCGCCATCTACGATCTTCAGTGGGACCCGCGCGAGCAGTTCGACATCGCCTTCAATGGCGCGATGCCCACGGGCGGCAATCAGACGTCGCCGGGCCGCTACAGCGGGCAGGACAACGGCTGGATCGGGCTGTTCTTCGTGCCGGTCATGACGCGCTTCTTCTCCGAGCTGAAGACGCATCCGAACGTGCCGTATATCCCGTTCGGCGAAGGGCGGTATCTCGCCATTCCCGAAGAATTCCGGTAACGGCATCGGCGCTGGCCCGCGCGAGGTATCGCGGGCCATCCTCTCACCCCACAGGATGATTCCATGAGCAAACCCGCACTGCGCGGGCGCGATGCGTATCGTCACTTCCTGACGATTCCGACCCGCTGGATGGACAACGACGTATATGGCCACGTCAATAACGTCGTGTATTACAGCTACTTCGACACGGTGGTCAACGAGTACCTGCTGCGTCAGGGCGTGCTGGATTTCGGCGCGAGCGATGTAATCGGCCTCGTGGTGGAGACGCAGTGCAACTACTTCGAATCCATCGCGTTTCCGGATCGCGTCGAGGCGGGCTTGCGCGTGTCGAAGGTCGGCACGTCGAGCGTGCGCTACGAGATCGGGCTCTTTCGCGAGGGCAGCGATTCACCGGCGGCGCAAGGGCATTTCGTGCACGTCTATGTGGATCGCGAGACGCGGCGGCCCAAGCCGCTTTCGCAGGCATGGCGCTCGGCGTTGAGCGCGCTGGAACCGGTAGCGGCGTAAGACGCGGCGCGAAGCGGCTACGCTTCGCCGCCTTCCGCGAGCCGCGCCGCTTCCAGCTCTCTGCGCACGCGCGCCAGTTCTTCGGCGAGCACCGCCTCGTCCGGCAGCATCATGTGGTATTCGGCGGCGAGCACCTTGTTGGGCAGGCCGTCGAGCGCGTATTTCGCGACCGCCGCATTGGTCCGCGCGCACAGGATCAGGCCGACCGGCGGGTTCTCGCCCGGCAGCATCCAGTGCTCTTTCGCGTAATTGCAGTACATGTGCATCTGCCCGACATCGGCGTGATTGAGCTCGGTCAGCTTCAGATCGATGATGACGAGACACCGCAGCCGCCGGTGAAAGAACAGCAGATCCACGCGATACCAGCTATCGCCGATGCGCAGGCGCCGCTGCCGCCCGACGAACGTGAAGTCGCCGCCCAGTTCCAGCAGAAAGTCCTCGAGCCGATGAATCAGGGCGTCCTCGAGCTGGCTCTCCGAGTACTCGTCCTTCAGATCGAGAAATTCGAGCACGTACGGGTCCTTGATGGCTTCCTCGGGCGTCACGATGTCGCGCGTCTCGGCGATGGCGCCTTTGTCCAGCATCGCCCGCTTGTCGCGCGACATCAGCGTGCGCGAATAGAACTGACTGCCGATCTGCCTGTCGAGTTGCCGCACGCTCCAGCCGCCGCGCAGCGCTTCGGCTTCGTAGAAACGCCGTTCGTCGTCGGAACGGGTGCGCCGCATCAGGTGGACGTAATGCGTCCATGAGAGCGGGAACCGCTCGGCCAGTTGCGCGAGCGTCGAAATCCGAATCGCCGGTTCGGATTTTCCCGCGGACGCGGACGCCGCCGAATTCCGAATCGGCGATTCGGAAATCCCGGCGCTCGCGTACGACTGGTAAAAGAGGCGCATCAGCTCCAGATTGTCGACGCCGAAGCCGCGGCCGAAGCGCTTCGTCAGATCGGCCGAGAGCCGCTGCAACAGCGCCTGTCCGTACGCCGCGCGGCCCGCGCCACCCTGCTCGAATTCGACGATCCGGTGCCCGATGCGCCAGTACGTCGCCGTCATCAGCGCATTGATGCTGCGCGCCGCCGCCTGACGGCCCTGTTCGAGCAACCTCAGCACGTCGCCGAGCGTCGCGTCGTAGTCGTCCTCGGGCAGCATCACGTCGTTCATCGTCGTTTTTCCTTTCCCCTGCGCACACGGCGCCTTCGAGCGAAGTGTCGCATACGCGCGTGTGTCGCCGAGCGCACATTATTGTCCGATGAATCGCCCTACGCTGTGGCCCTCCAGGCGGATCAGCGTTCGGCGGTCAATGACTCGATATTTCACCTCAAGGCAAGGCGCCATCAAGCGTCTGATGGAACTCAAGCGGGAACTCGCGCGGATGAATCGCGCGGCACCGGCTATCGACGGATGCAGGACGGACGGCATCGAAATAGCCGGCCTCGATCAGGTGTTGCTCGACGTGCGCGCGGGGCGCGTGTGCTGGTACCGGCACTCGGCGGCGCACGAAGACCAGCTCGTGTTCATTAGCTGAAGCGCGCGGCTCACGGTCTCGGTTTGTGCGGCGTCGTCGCGGGCTCGTCGGGATCGACGCGTCGAGGTCGCCCGGTTCACGCAGCGAAAGCCAGCGCGCTCACGCCGCAGCCGCAAGAAGCGGCGTTGCGGAAGGCGGCAGTAAAGGGCGTGTAAGGTCCCGAAACTCGCATACCGGCAGCAAGCGATGCGCGCAGCCGCGCATCGCCTTCTATGTGCGGTGCCGCACAATCCGGCGCGATTCGTCACGTTAGTCTCGACGGCGGTCCACCGCCGTTTCATCGCGAGGCCCCTTCCAACGGTGCTGCATACCGCCCTTCCCCCGGCCACCCGTGAGAGCCTGCATGCCTACACCGAAAGTCAGCATCCTTCTGCCGATGTACGACGTGGAAGGATGCATCGCCGAGTGCGTCCGCTCGATTCTCGCGCAGACGCGCACCGACTTCGAGATCATCGCCGTCGACGATTGCAGTCCCGACCGCTCCGGCGAAGTCGCGCGTGCGCTGCTCGAAGCGCAGGACGTCATTCCGTGGAAGCTCGTGCGCAACGAGAAGAACGTCGGCATTGCCGAGACGCGGCGCATCGCGGTGAGTCACGCGAGCGGCGAGTATGTGCTGTGCGTGGACAGCGACGATTTCGTCGCGCCGAACGTGGTGGAAGTGGTGTGCCGCGAAGCCGACCAGCACGGCGCGGACGTAGTGATCTTCGCGGCGAAGTGCATCGACCCGCAGGGACGCGAGGTCTATCGCGTCAAGACCGGCAACGAGACCATCACCGGACTTCAGGCCGTGGGCCGCATCATGGACCTGAGCCTGCAGGCGTACTGCTGGAACAAGCTCTTCAAGCGCGAACTGTTCGCCTCGGTCGAGCATCCGGCCGGGCTCATCTACGAAGACATTCTCGTTTGCGTGCAGGCGCTTTCGCGCGCGCGCGTGGTGCGGCTGATTCCCGACGAACTGTACTTCTACGTCAAGCGCGGCAACGGGCTTTCGGTGCGCTTCAATCCGCGTATCGTGGACCTGTTCGAAATCATGGACCGCGTGGAGCGCGACACGCGCGGGCTGCCCATCGACAATGGCAGCAAGCTTTTTTTCCGGCTCAAGTACGTGTATGCGTACCGGAACATCGCGTTCGAAGCCGCGCGCCTCGCGCCCGATTACGCGACGGCCGCGCCGATACTCGACAGCGTGGCGAGCAAGCTGCGCTTCACGCATGTCGGCAAGATCTACGCGGACAAGCGGCCTAAGTTATCCGTCGCGATGTGTCTTCTGAAGATCCATCCGCGTATCTTTTTTCGCTTCGTGCGCCGCTTCAACTGACATCGCTCCCGATGCGCGCGCGATTCGCCTCCGCGACGCCCGCGCGCACGCGCCGGATCGCCGTCACGAGCGACAAGCCGATCAACGCGCGCCACAGTCCCACGCCGGCCGCGCCGACTGCGCCGACTGCGCCGACCCAGAGCGCAAACGCGCCGAGCACGAAGGCGCGGTCGCTCTTGCCGAACGGTCCGTCATAACGCCGGCTCGCGCCCGCGAGCGGCCCGGCGAGCCCCGCGCATTCCACGATTACCGCCAGGAGCGCGAAGAGCCAGACATCGGCCGCGCAGAATGCACGCTCCGCGAGAAACGGCAGCGTGAGCGCGACGTCGGAGACCACATCGCCCAGTTCGTTCAGGTACGCGCCGAGCGCGCTCTTCTGGCCGTGCTCGCGCGCCAGCATGCCGTCCATGGCATTGAGCGCCATGCGGATGAAAAGCCAAAGGGGAATCAGCAGGAACAGGAAATGGCGCGGCGAGCCGAATGCCGCAATCGCGCCCACTGCGATCGATCCGCCCGCCGCGGTCAACGTCACCTGATTCGCGGTCACGCCGTGGCGAAAGAGCCAGTCGGTCAGCGGACGCAAGAGATTCTGAAAGCGGGGCTTGAGTGCGTAGAGGCTCATGAGACGGGTGGGATGTCGAAAACAAGGCGCTACTATCGCGGCCCTTTCCGCACGCGTCAAACGCTAAGGACGCCGAAGCTCAACATTTGAGCAGGTTTGTCACAGCATCACCGATATCTGGCAAATCTCGTCACTGCGCATTGCAAGCGAACGGCGGATGTGAAAGGAATAGCAGCCTGACAATCACTATTCGCACTCTTACCCGATGAAACTCATGCACGTCTGGCAGCGCGACCTGCTGCTCGCGCTCGTGCGGCTCGTTGCGGGCGCGTATCCGGTATGGCATTGCGCCGCGCCGACCGCCACGCAGAAGCTCTATTTTTCGAATCACACGAGCCATATCGACACGCTCGCGATTCTCGCCGCGCTGCCACGCGAATTGCGCGATGCCGTGCGCCCCGTCGCCGCGCGGGATTACTGGGACACCGGGCGCATCAAGCGACATATCGCGCGCAATCTGCTCAGCGCCGTATTGATCGACCGCCGCCGTGAGACGGAAGGCGATCCGCTCGATCCGGTGCGCGACGCGCTCGCCGACGGCCACTCGATCATCATCTTCCCCGAAGGTACGCGCGGCGCCGACGCGCTGCCGCAAGCGTTCAAGAGCGGGCTCTTTCATCTGGCGAGCGAGTTTCGGCAAGTGGCGCTGACGCCCGTGTATCTGGAGAACCTTCAGCGAATCATGCCGAAGGGCGCCATCTGGCCGATCCCGCTCATCTGCAAGGTGCACGTCGGCGCGGGCGAAACCCTACGCGACGGAGAAGACAAAGCGCCGTTTCTCGCCCGGATGCGCGACGCCGTGATCGCGCTCGCTCAATCAGCACATCGAAATTAAGCTATGCCGACTTCATTCTGGAATCTCGTCGCGGGCGTCGTGGGCACGCTGACCTTCGCCACGCTAATCGGCGCGCTCCTCGGCGCGCGCGCGAAGGGCACGAGCGCGACCATCGTCAACCTGAATCAGCGCATCCGTGCCTGGTGGGGCATGATCGCGGTGATGGTCGTCGCCATCGGTCTCGGCGACAAGGCCACGTTCGTCGTCTTCGCGCTGCTTTCGTATCTCGCGCTGCGCGAATTCATCACGCTCACGCCGACCACCGCGAGCGATCACACCACGCTTTTCGTCGCGTTCTTCGTCGCGGTGCCGGTGCAATACGTGCTGCTCGGCATCGACTGGTACGGCATGTATTCGATCTTCGTGCCGGTGCATCTTTTCTTCGCGATGTCGCTCGTCTCCGCGCTCACGCAGGACACGCGCGAGTTCCTGAGCCGCAACGCGCGCATCAACTGGGCGCTGATGGTGTGCGTGTATGGTCTGAGCCACGCGCCCGCGCTGCTGACGCTCGATATTCCCGGTTATCGCGGGCAGAACGCGCTGTTGTTGTTCTACTTCCTGCTCGTCGTGCAGATCAGCGATGTGTTGCAGTACGTCGTCGGCAAGCTCTTCGGGCGGCGCAAGATCGCGCCGGTGCTGTCGCCTTCGAAGACCGTGGAAGGTTTCGTCGGCGGCGGATTGCTCGCGACCCTGTGCGGCGCGGCGCTGTATCGGGTGACGCCGTTCGGATTCGGCGCGGCGTTTCTCATGTCGCTCGCGATCGTGCTCGCGGGCTTCGTCGGCGGGCTCGTGCTGTCGGCGGTCAAACGCTCGCTCGGCGCGAAAGACTGGGGCGTGATGATCGCGGGACACGGCGGCATGCTGGATCGCGTGGATTCCGTCTGCTTCGCGGCGCCGGTGTTCTTTCACCTCGTCCGATATCTCTACGTTTGACGTTTGAGCGCCGCAAAAGAATGCGGCCCCTCGCGGGGCCGCCAAGCGTCATTGCGGGCGAAGTGCGGAGATCAGACCGCCATCACCGTCACCGACTTCGACACGAGATACGGCTCCAGCGCCTCGGGGCCGCCTTCCGAGCCGTAGCCCGAATCCTTCACGCCGCCGAACGGCATTTCCGGCCACGGCGTCGCGGGCTGGTTGATCCACAACATGCCCACTTCGAGCTGGTTCGTGAGCAGATGCACGTTTTTGAACGAGCGCGTGAACGCGTAGCCGGCAAGGCCGTACGGCAGGCGGTTGGCCTCGGCGATGGCGTCCTCCAGCGAATCGAAGCCGCGAATGGCCGCGACCGGGCCGAACGGCTCGTTGTTGAACACGTCGGCTTCGAGCGGCACGTCGGTCAGCACGGTCGGCGCGAAGAAGTTGCCCGCCGAGCCGATGCGCTCGCCGCCCGTCGCGATCTTCGCGCCCGCCTGACGCGCGTTCTCGACGACGCTCGCCATCGCGGTGATGCGCCGCGCGTTGGCGAGCGGTCCGAGCGTCGTGCCTTCGGCGAGGCCGTCGCCGACCGAGAGGCTTTCCGCGTGCTTGACGAGCGCCTTCGCGAAGTCGTCGCGCAGGCTGTTGTGAACCAGAAAGCGCGTCGGCGAGATGCAGACCTGGCCCGCGTTGCGGAACTTCGCCGCGCCCGACGCCTTCACGGCAAGCTCGACGTCCGCGTCTTCCGCGACGATCACGGGCGCGTGGCCGCCGAGTTCCATCGTCGCGCGCTTCATGTGCTGGCCGGCGAGCGCGGCGAGTTGCTTGCCGACGGCCGTCGAGCCGGTGAACGTCACCTTGCGGATGACCGGATGCGCGATCAGGTACTTCGAGATTTCGGGCGGATCGCCGAACACGAGTCCGAGCACGCCGTTGGGCACGCCCGCGTCGGCGAACGCGCGGATGAGTTCGGCGGGCGATGCCGGCGTCTCTTCCGGCGCCTTCACGATGAACGAGCAGCCCGTCGTGAGCGCGGCCGAGAGCTTGCGCACCACCTGATTGACCGGGAAGTTCCACGGCGTGAACGCGGCGACCGGGCCGACCGGCTCCTTCACGACCGTCTGCTGCGCGTTGACGTTGCGCGGCGGCACGATCCGGCCGTAGACGCGGCGCCCTTCGTCCGCGAACCATTCGATGATATCCGCCGCCGAATTCACTTCGATGCGCGCTTCGGCGAGCGGCTTGCCCTGCTCCATCGTCATCAGGCGCGCGATGCTGTCGGCGCGTTCGCGCACGAGCGCGGCGGCCTTGCGCATCAGCGAGGCGCGTTCGAGCGCGCTCATCTTGCGCCACGTCGCGAAGCCCGCTTGCGCGGCGGCCACGGCGCGATCCAGATCCGGAATGCCGGCGCGCGCGACGGTGCCGATTTTCTCGCCGGTGGCCGGGTTCACCACGTCGAGCGTGGCGCCGCCCTGCGCGTCGCACCATTCGCCGTTGATATAAAGACGCGTGTTCTGATACGTACCTGCAGTCATTGAGCACCTCTTGCTGGAAAGATGGTCCGCGCCGGTGCGTTTCCGGCGCGGCGTCTATTGCACGACGATTGCCGCTTCGGCGCTTCGGCGCATGCGCCGCGCTGCATCGTCGTCGAAAAGGAAAAGGATACGGATTAAATCGCGGGCGTGCATGGGTCGCCCTTCACTCCCCGCGCTTGCCGAAAAAGTCGATGAGCGCGTCGGTCGCGGCCTTGTCGTTCGCGAGCCGCGCGTAAAGGCCCGCCGCACCTTCGTAGATGCGATGTTCCGGGTACGCATCGCCGATGAACGCGGCGATCTCTTCCATCTCCGCGACCCAGCGATACGCCTTCGGCGGCATGCGCGGCACGTTACCTTCAAGCCACGCGGCAAGCTCGGGCTGGCTCTCGCGGAGCTCGTCGAAAAGCGCCTCTCCCGCGCCGTTGCGCATGGCGGCAAGCGCCATGGCCGAGCCGATCGCGGTCAGCCCCTTCGTGATGCCCGCGTACGACATCTTGAGCGCGGAGGCCGCGCCGACCGGGCCGTCGAGCACGCGCACGTTCAGGCCCGCGTCGCCGAGCACGGCTGAGCGCGCGGCGTGCGGTCCGGAGAGATAAAACTTCGGCGCCGACGGCGGCCCGATGATGGCGGCATCGACGAACGGCGCGCCGGTGGCATCGACCGTTCGGGCGATGGTCGCGGCGGTGTCCGGGCTGATGGCGTTGCAGTCGACGAAGACGGCTTTTCGGTCCGCCTGCGTGAGCGCGGGCGCGAGACGTTCGGCTGATTGCACGGCGACGGCCGGCGGCACGATGGAAAGAATGAAATCGCACGCGGCCAGTTCGGCGAGGCTCGCGTCCTCCATGCCTGCGTCTTGTGCACGAGCGGCGCTCGCGGCGCTGCGACCTTCGAGCGTCGTGAGCACGCGCGCGCCGGAGGCAGACAGCGCCCGGCCGACCGCCGATCCCATGCTGCCCGCGCCGAGCAGCGCAATGGTCAAACGAGTCAAGTGCGGCTCCTTGCGGATCGGTGACGAGACCCACAGGATACGCGGATGAGCGCGCGCTCGCAGCGCTCATCCGGCAACCGGACGCGTGGCTTTAAGCCTCGTCGCCCTTGATCTGCGGCAGCGCGGACGCCTCGCCCGGCGTGAGCAGCCCGACTTGCGCGTAGATGCGCAGCTTGTCGCGCGTATCGGTGATGTCGAGATTGCGCATCGTCAACTGGCCGATGCGGTCGCGCGGCGAGAACGTCGACGCCACTTTCTCCATCGACAGGCGTTCCGGCTGATACGTCAAGTTCGGCGACTTGGTGCTGAGAATCGAGTAGTCGTTGCCGCGGCGCAGTTCGAGCGTCACTTCGCCGGTGATCGCGCGCGCGACCCAGCGTTGCGCGGTTTCGCGCAGCATGATGGCCTGCGAATCGAACCAGCGGCCCTGATACAGCAAGCGCCCGAGGCGGCGGCCGTTCTCGCGGTATTGCTCGATGGTGTCTTCGTTATGAATGCCCGTCACGAGCCGTTCATACGCGATGTAAAGCAGCGCGAGCCCCGGCGCTTCATAGATGCCGCGGCTTTTTGCCTCGATGATGCGATTCTCGATCTGATCGCTCATGCCGAGGCCGTGACGCCCGCCGATGCGGTTCGCTTCAAGCAGCAACTCCACCGCGTCGGTGAACGTCTTGCCGTTCAGCGCGACCGGGCGGCCCTCCTCGAAGCGGATCGTCACTTCTTCCTTGTCGATCTTCACGTCGTCGCGCCAGAACGCGACGCCCATGATCGGATTCACGATCTTGATGCCCGATTCGAGGCTTTCGAGGTCCTTGGCTTCGTGCGTCGCGCCGAGCAGGTTCGAGTCCGTCGAATACGCCTTTTCCGCCGACATCTTGTATTCGAAGCCCGACTGGCGCATGAACTCCGACATCTCCGCGCGGCCGCCGAGTTCGTCGATGAACGTCTGGTCGAGCCACGGCTTGTAGATCTTCAGGTCCGGATTCACCAGCAGGCCGTAGCGGTAGAAACGCTCGATGTCGTTGCCCTTGTACGTGCTGCCGTCGCCCCAGATGTTGACGCCGTCTTCCTTCATGGCGGCGACGAGCATGGTGCCGGTCACGGCGCGGCCGAGCGGCGTCGTGTTGAAGTAGGTGACGCCCGCCGTCGAGATATGGAACGCGCCGCATTGCAGCGCGGCGATGCCTTCCGCGACCAGTTGCGCGCGGCAGTCGATCAGGCGCGCGCCTTCCGCGCCGTATTGCGTGGCGCGGCGGGGAATCGAGTCGTAGTCGTCTTCGTCGGGCTGGCCGAGGTTGCCCGTGTAGGCGTACGGCACCGCGCCCTTCAGGCGCATCCAGTGCAGCGCGGCGCTGGTGTCGAGGCCACCTGAGAACGCGATACCGACTTTTTGCCCAGTCGGAAGGCTTTCAAGAATTGTGCTCATTAGCGAAACCGTTAAGTCGACGTACGGGAAAAGGTGCAACTGGGCAGTATCAACCATGACCGGTGATATGACAAGTTTGCGCCAAAACCGCGTGTGTAGACGGTCGTTCGCCGCGAGCCGCCGTTAGTGCAGGATGTCGGTCGCCTTGTGCGTCGTGTCGACGCCGTCGATCAAGAACACCGCGCCGCGCGCGTGGCGGGTGCGCAGCGGCAGGATGCGCCGATACGCGTCGGACTCGTACCATCCGCGCGCGTGCGCGAGATCGGGAAACGCGATCGCGATGAGATCGCCGTGCCACTCACCCTCGCGCACGTCGCACGGCCCGCCGTGAATGATGAAACGCCCGCCGAACGGCGCGAGCGTGGCGTCGATCTGCTCCAGATACGCGACGATATCCGCGCACATGTCGACTTCATATAGATGGCCAACGGCGTAAGCGGTCATGTTGCGGCTCCTTCTTCTGTGTGGGGATGCCGCCGATCTTGCCCGCGCGTGCGCGTCGCGTCGATTACGTGCGAGGTAAAGCGAGTCAGCCGTTGCGAAACAGGTAGCTGTACGCATTGAGCGCGGGCACGCCGCCCAGATGCGCGTAGAGCACCTTCGATCCTTCCGGAAACTCGCCGTTGCGCACCATCTGGATCATGCCGTCCATCGACTTGCCTTCGTAGACGGGATCGGTCAGCACGCCTTCCAGCCGCGCGCACAGGCGAATGGCGTCGAGCGTGCCTTCGTTCGGCAGGCCGTATTCGGGGCCACCGAAGCGCGTGTCGAGAATCACGTCGTCGCGCGTGATGTCCTGGCCGAGATCGACGAGTTCCGCCGTGTGCTTCGCAATGCGCGTGATCTGATCGTGCGTCTGCTGCGGTTTCGCGGACGCGTCGATGCCGATCACGCGCCGCGCGCGGCCATCCGCCGCGAAGCCGACGACCATGCCCGCCTGCGTGCTGCCCGTCACCGAGCACACCACGACGTAGTCGAACTTGAAGCCGAGTTCGGCCTCCTGCTGCCGCACTTCCTCCGCGAAGCCGACGAAACCCAGCCCGCCCCGCGGATGCTCCGAGCAGCCCGCCGGTATCGGGAACGGCTTGCCGCCCGCCGCGCGCACGCTGTCCATCGCGTCCTGCCAGCTTTTGCGGATGCCGATATCGAAGCCGTCGGCAACCAGGCGCACGTCCGCGCCCATCATGCGCGACAACTGGATATTGCCGACGCGGTCATAGACGGCGTCCGAGTAGTTGACCCAGTTTTCCTGCACGAGCACGCACTTCATGCCGAGATGCGCGGCGACGGCGGCGACTTGACGCGTCTGATTCGACTGAATGCCGCCGATGGACACGAGCGTATCGCAGCCCTGTTCGAGCGCCTCGGGAATGAGATATTCGAGCTTGCGCGTCTTGTTGCCGCCGAACGCGAGACCGCTGTTGCAGTCCTCGCGCTTCGCATATAGCTCCACTTTGCCGCCCAGATGCGCGCTCAGGCGCTTGAGCGGCTGAATGGGCGTCGGCCCGAAAGTGAGCTTATAGCGGGGGAAACGTTGCAGGTTCATGGTCGGCATCCTGTGCGATTTGGGTCGGGCTGCCGCGCGTGATCCGCGACGCCTGACGGAAATCGTAGTCAATCTGGGAGAGGTCGGCGTTGCGAAGAAATTGGCTTTGGCCTAACGTGACCGCTTATCGGTTAGATAAAGCGCAGTTTTATTTCTTCGGATGGTGAATGCACGCAATGAAAAAAGCCACGCCGCGGCGAGAGCCGCCAGCATCGGGCATCGAGATCGATCGCGTCGATCGCGCGATCCTGCGTCAGCTTCAGCGCGATGCATCGATCTCCAATGTCGCGCTCGCCGCCAAGGTTCACCTGAGTCCGCCGGCGTGTCTGCGGCGCGTCGAGCGCCTGCGCGAAGCCGGGCTGATTCGCGGCACCGTCGCGCTATTGAACCCGAAGGCGCTGGATGCGGGCATGCTCGTGCTGATCGGCGTGGTGCTCGACCGCTCGACGCCCGAGTCCTTCACGGACTTCGAAAAGGCCGCGCAGAAGGTGCCGGGCTGCATGGAGTGTCACGTCGTTACCGGCGAGTTCGATTTCTTCATGCTGATTCGCACGCGCGACAGCGACAGCTTCAACCGGCTGCACGCGGAGAAGCTGCTGTATCTGCCGGGCGTCCGGCAGATACGGACCTTCGTGGTTCTGCGCGAGATTCTTTCGACGACAGCATTCCCCGTGTGACGCGCGCATGTGTCCTACCAGCGATAGTTCATGCCCGCGAACACTTGCCGCCCGTAGCCGAACGCGCACCAGCTTCCGTAGTAGCACGACGCCACGTACTCTTTGTCGAAGAGATTCTGCGCGTTGACATACAACTCCGCGCCTTTCAGCTGCGCGGCCGCGCGGCCGAGGTCATAGCGCAGCGTGGCATCGACCAGAAAGAAGCTCTGCACTTTGAAGTCGTTCTGCGTGCTGTACGTCGTGCCGGTGTATCGCCCGCCCGCGCCGAGCGAGAGGCCCGCAAGCGGCCCGCGATTGATCGTGTAATACGCCCACAACGACGCCTGGTTCTGCGGCACCGCCGGCAAATGCTTGCCTTGCAGGCCGCCGTTGTCCTTCGTGTAGACGGTATTCAAATACGTATAGCTTCCCGTCACGTTCAACGAATCGGTGAGACTGACCTTCGCTTCCAGTTCGACGCCGCGCGAGCGCGCTTCGCCCGTTTGCGACTGAAAGTTCGGGTTCGTGGCATCGACCGTCAGCAGGTTTTCGCGCGTCAGATCGAATAGTGCCGCCGTGAAAAGCGCGTCGTAGCCCTTCGGCTGATACTTCACGCCCACTTCGTATTGATGCCCGCGCTCCGGGTCGAACGCGCGGCCGTTGATGTCCGTGCCCACTTGCGGCGTGAACGACTCCGTGTAGCCCACATACGGCGCAATGCCGTTGTTGAATACGTACGTCAGACCGGCGCGGCCCGTGAACGCGCGGTCGGACTGGCTCGACGACGTGCCGAACGTTTCGTTGCGCGTCTTGCTGTTGATCCAGTCCTCCCGCCCGCCGAGCGTGAGGATCGCGTTGCCGAAACGCGCCTGATCCTGCGCATACACGCCGTATTGCGTGCCGCTCAAGACTTGCTTCGACAACTCGGGCACGGTAATGGTCTGGTTATACACGGGCGCGTACATGTCGATGGAAGGCGCCGTGCCGAAGCCGGAGACGAAGTTCGTCGCGTAGTGCTGATAGTCGAAGCCGACGAGCAACGTGTGGTCGATCGGCCCGGTCGAGAAGTTGCCTTCGAGTTGATTGTCTAGCGCGACGGTATTCAGATTGTCCTGCGAATAAGCGGTGCCGCGATCCAGCGTGCGCAGATCGGCTTCCAGCGCGCTCGCGTAGACGCTCTTGTAGTCCTGCGCCAGATGCATGTAGCGGCCGTTCGCGCGGAACGTCCACGCGTTGGTCAGGCGTCGGTCGAACTTATAGCCGACGGATTCCTGCACGCGGTTGAAGCTCTCGAAGCTCGGATCGCCGTCGTAGAAATTGCTCGGCAGCTTGCCCTTCGGGTTATAGAGGACGGTCCCTTGCGGCGGCACGCTGCCGTACGAAGAACTGCGCGGATCGTGCTGATAGAGGCCGAACAGCGTGAGCGACGTCTTGTTGTCCGGGCGCCACGTGAACGACGGCGCAATCGCAATGCGCTCGTTCTTCGTCATGGCAACCTGTCCGTCTTCCTTGCGTCCGATGCCGGTCACGCGGAAGAGATAGCGGTCGTCGCCGGCAATCGGCCCGGACAGATCGAACTTGCCCTGCACGTGCCCGTAGTTGCCGACTTCGACGCCCACTTCGTGCAGCGGCTCCACAGTCGGCAGCTTGCTTTCCATGTTGAGCAGCCCGCCCGCCGCGGCTTGCCCGTACAGCACGGACACCGGCCCTTTCAGGACTTCGACGCGATCCATCAGATACGGGTCGAGTTGCGGTGTCGAATACCAGCCGTTGCCGATGAGCTTCAGCCCGTTCCAGTACGTGTCGGCGTCGAAGCCGCGCACCTTCAGCAGATCGTAGCGCGTGGCGATGGCACCGCGCGTTTCCGGCGTCACGCCCGACACGTAGCGCACGGCGGCATTCAGCGTCTGCGCGTTCTGCTGATCCATCTGATCGCGCGTGACGACGGACACCGACTGCGGCGTCTCGATAATCGGCGTGCCGGACTTGAGCGCCGTCGAGCTGGACTTCGCGACGTAACCTTTCGTCGGTCCGTATGGCGCGTCCTGATCGCTTTGAGCCGTCACTTTCACCGCGGGCAGCGTGCTTTCCGCTGGTGCGGTGTCGGCGTCGACCGATTGCGCGTTCACGCACGCGCTCGCCGTAAACAAAAGCAGCGCCGCCGTTCTCAGCGGTCGCAGGGCGAACCGGCTGGTCTTGTCTGAATTCATGCTTCTTCTCGTAGCCGTCGTGGTTTTAAATGCGAATCATTATTATTCAACGGCGGATTGTGCCCGCTGGCTTTACGTTTGTAAAGCTAACGACGACGCGCGTTAATGCGAGCGTCGACGGGCGCAGTCAGAAGATCGCGATGAGGATGACGCCCGCGACAGCCAGGCCGGCGCCCAGCAGACGCAACGCGCTGGCCTCCCGCACTTGGAAGCCCATGAGGCCGAAGTGGTCGAGCGCGAGCGATGTCACGACAGCGGAGATGACGACGATCGTCGTGAAGGTGGCCGACCCGAGCTTTCGCGTGATGAGGAGCGAGCACATCAGAAAGAGCGCGTTGCAGATGCCGCCGACATACGCCCACCACGGCAGGCTGCCGAGGCGCGAGAGCGCGGGCCGCACGCCGAAGCCGAAGAACGGCACGCACACGGCAAGGCACGCCGCGCCGATCAGATAGACGATCAACGCGGACACGATCGGCTCGTGCAGCCCCTTGAGCAGCGCCGAGTTGCTGCCCGATTGCAGCGGGTTCGAGACGCCCGCCAGTACCGCGAAGACCGCGAGTAGCCAGTGCATGATGTGGCCTCAGACAGTGAGCCGGGCGTCGCGGAACGCGTCCCGCTCGGCGACGGCGGGAAGCTGCACCGGGCGATTTTCCGCCGCCGAGCGATAAATCGCTTCCATGATCCTTTGATCCTGCAGTCCCTCTTCGCCGGGCGTCGCGGGCGTCCTGCCGGTCAGGATGCATTCGGCCATGTGGTCGATCTCCGCGCCGAACTGGTTGGCGTCTTCGAGCACGCGCTCTTCGCGCACCTCGACGTCCTCGCGTTCCGGCGAGCGATGCTGCACCGACAAGCGCAGGCCTTTGTACGCGAACGCCGGATCGAGCACCACCGTCCCGCGCTGAAAGTGAAGGCGTGCGACGCGCGATTCGTGTGCATCGTAAGCGGCCGAGCAACGCGCGACGACGCCCGACGGAAAGCGCATCTGCCACGAAATGTTCTCTTCGACTTCCGCGAAGCGCGCGTCGCCCGGCGTGCTCCACGCCCAGGCCGACACTTCGATCGGCTCTTCGCCGGTCACGAATCGCGCGAAGTTCAGGCAATAGAGTCCGATGTCCGGCAACGATCCGCCGCCCGCGAGGCGCTTGTCGTGCCGCCATTGATCCGCCTCGCCCTGCACCTGACCGTTATGCGCTTCGATGATCTTCAGTTGTCCGAATGTTTTCGATCTCGCCAGCCGCGCGGCCTCGCGATTATGCGGCTCATACTGCAAGCGGTATGCGACCATCAGCATGACGCCCGCATCCGCGCATGCGCGAATCATCTCTTCCGCTTCGGCCGATGTATTGCTCAACGGCTTCTCGCACAGCACATGTTTGCCGATGCCCGCCGCCGCGATCACCTGTTCGCGGTGCAAGCCGTTGGGCGTCACGATATAGACCGCCTGCACGTCGTCGTTGGCGGCGAGGCGCGCCCATTCGTCGTAGCCGTACACCGCTTCGGCAGGCGCGCCGTATTGCCGCGCCACGCGTTCGCCCTTTGCCTTGTCGCCGGTCATCACGGCTGCGAGCCGCGCGAGCTTGGATGAAGCCAGCGCGGGCAAGATCGAATCGAGACTCAGACGGCCGAGGCCGACGATGGCGAAGCCCACCTTGCGATCAGGCGCAAGCGGCGGTAGCTCGACAGGCGAGCGCCGCTCCGAAGCGCCGACAAAGGGCGGGCGTGTCTCGGGTTTGTCCTGCCCGGTCGATGGCAAGCCTGACATGATGTGCTCCGTGAGTCGCAGTGCCGTATGGCGTTGGCATCAGCTAGAGCAACGGCTATTCCTGTCGATGATCGCCGGGTCTTCGATTGCGTCCTCGAGCAGAGCGACGAATGCCGCGACCGGCTGCGGCAGCGTGCGTCCTGCCATCGTCTGAATTTGCAGTGTGCGTTGATGCAGTTCGGGATTCGAGATCGGCACGGCGGCGAAGCCCTCCGCGCCGAGACGGCTGCGCACCGTGAGATAGCCGGTGAGCGTGATGGCGTCCGTGAGCCGCACGAAGCTTTGCAGCGCCATGTGGTAATTGCCGACGAAGACGGGCTCGAACACGAGTCCTTCGAGACTGCACGCGATGTCGAAGAGTTGTCGAAGCGTCACGCCCTGGCTATGCATCGCGAGCGGCCATGCATGCAGGTCCGCGAGTGACACCGATTCGCGCGATGCGAGCGGATGGTCGCGCCGCATCAGCGCATAGACCGGCGCGCGCTGCGCATACTGCACGTGCACGTCCGGCTCGGGCGCCATGCTGAAGCACACGGCGATGTCGTGCGAGCCGTCGCGCACGCGCTGTGTCGCGATGGACGGCGCGGACACGTCGAGCTGAAAGTGCGCGCGCGGATGCGTGGTCAGGAAATGCGCGAAGGCTTGCGGCAGGAAGTCGGGCGCCACGCCTTCCGAAGCCGCGATGCGAATCGTCGCGCGGCCGCTTGCGGCGAGTCCGCGAATCTCGTCGATCACGCGCTCGTCTTCCAGTTGACTGCGGCGCGCGTGATTGGCGAGCAGGCGGCCTGCTTCGGTCAGCACCATGCCGCGCGGGCGTCGCTCGAAAAGCGGCGTGCCCATTTGCTCCTCGATTTTCGCGATCTGCCGGCTGAGCGCGGACACCGCGACGAAGAGCCGCTCGGACGCCTTGCTGAGCGATCCGCTGCGAGCCACTTCGAGGAAATAGCGTAAAGCCGTCTGGTCCATGCGCCGTCCGTATCCGCGTTCGAAGTCGAAACCGCGCTTTGCCGAAAAGGCAAAGGTTCCTGAGAAATATTGTAATTGTCCAGAAATATCGGCGAGGTCAGCATGAATTGGTCGGCGGCTACGGCTGCCTTTTCAGCTTCGACGGAGACCGACGTGACCCGCGACACCGCCCTTCAGATTGCCGACCGCTACTTTCAGTCCGGCGCCTTTCTCGACGACTTGCAGCGGCGCGTCGCGTATCGCACCGAAAGCCAGGAGGCCGACAGCGCCGCGCGGCTCATGGCTTATCTCACCGAGGAACTGACGCCGACGCTCACGATGTGGGGCTTCCGCTGCCGCGTGGTCGAAAATCCTGTGGCTGGCGCGGGGCCGTTTCTTGTCGCGCATCGCCATGAAGGCGACGACCTGCCGACGGTGCTGAGCTACGGCCACGGCGATGTCGTGCGCGGCTACGACGCGCAGTGGCGCGAAGGCTTGTCTCCGTGGAGCGTGACGGTCGACGGCGACCGCTGGTACGGCCGCGGCACCGCCGACAACAAAGGGCAGCACTGCATCAACCTCGCCGCGTTGAAGGCGGTGCTCGACGCGCGCGGCGGCAAGCTCGGCTTCAATCTGAAGCTGCTCTTCGAGACCGGCGAGGAAGTCGGCTCGCCCGGCCTTTCCGCCATTTGCGAGCAGCTGCGCGACGAACTCGCCGCCGACGCGCTGATCGCCTCCGACGGACCGCGCCTCGCCGCCGACCGCCCGACGATGTTTCTGGGCTCGCGCGGCGTCATCAATTTCCGGCTCGACGTGAAGCTGCGCGACGGCGCACATCACTCGGGCAACTGGGGCGGCCTGCTGCGCAACCCGGGCATCGTGCTCGCCAACGCGATCGCGACGATGGTCGACGAGAACGGCAAGATTCTGATCGAAGGCTTGCGCCCGCCGCCGATTCCCGATTCGGTGATTCGCGCGCTCGCGGACATTACTGTCGGCGGCAATCCGGGCGAACCGGAAGTGGACGCCGATTACGGCGAGCCGGGACTCACGCCCGCCGAGCGCGTGTTCGGCTGGAACAACATGGAAGTGCTGGCCTTTCGCACGGGTAATCCCGACAAGCCGGTGAACGCCATTCCCGCGACCGCGTTCGCGCACATGCAGATCCGCTTCGTGGTCGGCACGGACTGGCGCAATCTGCAGCAGATCGTGCGCGATCACCTCGATGCGCACGGCTTCCCGATGGTCGATGTCGAAGTGGAGCGCGGCATGCCCGCGACGCGCGTCGATCCGGACAATCCGTGGGTCAAGTGGGCGCTGCGCTCGCTCACGCAGAGCACGGGCACGCGGCCCGTGCTCTTGCCGAATCTCGGCGGCACGCTCCCGAACGACGTCTTCGCCGATGTGCTCGGCATGCCGACGCTGTGGGTGCCGCATTCGTATCCCGGCTGCTCGCAGCACGCGCCGGACGAGCATTTGCTCGGGTCGGTCGCGAGCGAAGGGCTGCGCATCATGGCGGGCCTCTTCTGGGATCTCGGCACGCGCGAAGGCGATGCCGCCAACGGCAATCCCGCCGATCATCTGCCGCGCAAGACGAACGGAGGGCTTCGCCATGAGTGATTCGGTCACGATTTCGACGTCGCCCAAATCGCACGGCAAGGAGCTCGGCGTCGCACGCCTGATCGTCGCGACATCGATCGGCAACGCGCTCGAGTTCTACGATCTCGTCGTGTACGGCTATTTCGCCGGAACCTTGTCGAAGCTCTTTTTCCCGACGCAGGATCACACGGTCTCGCTCTTGCTCACGCTCGGCACGTTCGCGCTCTCGTATCTCGCGCGGCCGGTCGGCGCGCTCGTGCTCGGCTCGTACAGCGACCGCCGCGGACGCAAGGCGTCGCTCACGCTTTCGATCGCGATGATGACGCTCGGCACCGCGATGGTCGCGCTGATGCCGACCTACGCGACCATCGGGCTCGCCGCGCCGGTGCTGATCTTCGTCTCGCGTCTGTTGCAGGGCTTCTCGGCCGGCGGCGAGTTCGGCAGTTCGACGGCCTTTCTCGTCGAGCACGCGCCCGAGCGCAGTGGCTTCATGTCGAGCTGGCAGTTCTCCAGTCAGGGCGCGAGCACGCTGCTCGCGTCGCTGTTCGGCGCGGTGCTGACCGGCTCGCTGACGCCCGCGCAGCTCGAAGGCTGGGGCTGGCGCATTCCGTTTCTCTTCGGTGTGCTGATCGGACCGATCGGGCTTTATATCCGGCGACGCATCGACGAAACGCCCGAGTTCGAGCACGCGGAGAAAGTCGCGTCGCCCGTGCGCGAACTGCTCGCGACGCAGAAGGAGCGCCTGCTCGTGTCGATCGGATCGCTCGTGCTGACGACGACCGCCAACTACATGCTGCTCTACATGCCGACGTATGCCGCGCGGCAGTTGGGACTCGCGCCCTCGTCCGGCTTCATCGCGACGTTGACGGCCGGTTTCATCATGATGGTGCTCGTGCCGGTGGTCGGGCATCTCTCCGACAAGTACGGGCGCACGCGCATCATGCTGATTACCGGCGTGATCTTCTTCCTGACCGTCTATCCGGCCTTCATGTTCATGAACGCGCATCCGTCGCTGCCGACGCTGCTCGCCGCCGTGATATGGGTCGCGCTCCTCAAGGCGACGTACTTCGCGCCGATTCCCGCGCTGATGTCGGAGCTTTTCCCGACCGCCACGCGCACGACCGGCATGGCGTTCGGCTACAACATCGGCACCACTGTGTTCGGCGGCTTCACGCCGCTGGCGGTGGCGTCGCTCATCGCGTTGACGCATAACAATCTCGCGCCGGGACTGTATCTGATGATCGCGGCAGTCGTGAGTCTCTTCACACTGTTCTGGGCGCGAAAGCGCCTGGACGTGCGTTGAACGTTTCGAATTCAGCCAGGAAGTTCTCACATGAATGAAGCATTGCAGCGTGCGATCCAGTTTTCCGTCGATCACGAATCGACTTGGGATCGGCAAGTGCACGGCAACTGGGGCGTGCACGTCAACGATCCGCCGCCGTGGAATCGGCTGCTCGGGCCGGTGCATGATCGCGGGCCGGTTTCGGGCGCGCTTGCCGTCGATGGTCGCGTGATCACGACGTGGGGCGAGCCGGACCGCGCGGACCTGACGTTCAGCATCGCGAAGACGTATCTCGCGCTGCTCGCGGGCGTCGCGCATGATCGCGGACTGCTGCCGGATCCGGACGAGCCGGTGCGCGTGCGCGTGCCGGGCATCGGCTTCGACGATCCGCATAACGCGCCGATCACGTGGACGCATCTGCTTCAGCAAACCAGCGAATGGCAGGGCGAGTGCTTCGGGCTTTCGGATCAGGCCGACCACTACCGCGCGGTCACGTTCGGCGAGCCGCCCGCAGGGAAGAAGGGCGAGCTGCGGCCGTTGCGCACGCCCGGCACGTACTGGGAATACAACGACGTTCGCATCAATCAGCTCTCGCTCGCGCTGCTGCATCTGTTCCGGGAGCCGCTGCCCGATGTTTTCCGCGATGCCATCGCGCGACCGCTCGCCTTAAGCGACAACTGGAACTGGGCGGGCTATGACCACGCGTGGGTCGACATCGACGGCAAGCGCATGCAGTCCGTGCCGGGCGGCACGCATTGGGGCGGCGGGATGTCGATCAGCGCGAACGATCAATTGAAGATCGCGCAGATGCTGCTGGATGACGGCGTGCGTGTTGGGAAGCGCGTGCTTTCATCGGAATGGATTGCGCGGATGCGCACGCCGTGCCCGCTTGCACCGTTCTATGGCTACCTCGTCTGGCTCAACACCGGGCGGAAGATGTTTCCGGGGGTGCCCGAGACGAGCTACTTCGGCATCGGCGCGGGAAGTTCGTTTATGTGGATCGAGCCCGAGTCGCGGATCGCGTTGAGCGTGCGATGGCTCGATTCCGCGCATGCGGCGGAGTTTTTTGCGTTGATGTTTGAGGCGGTGACGGGGACGCGCGGGGCGGTACAGGGCTAAGGAGCGGCGGGCGGGTCTTTGGTGAGGGCTTTGTAGCGACTGTTGCCCGCACCGCTGTTTGTGTTAGTAAGTACTCTGCCGTTTTGGTGGGTGCGATGCGGAAGGACCGTTAGTTGCGTATTGGTGGTGTTGCGCCAATGCGTTTGAGCCCTCAAGAACGGCTTCGCCTGTTCGTTAACAAGAGGAAGCCAACCAACGACCGACGCATGTCCTCCACTCTTCCTTTTCGCCGCTCGGCTCACGCGACGCACACGCGGCTCTCGAAAGCTCAATTGCTGCCCATCGCTCGCGGCGTGGCAGATGAGCTCGCTCTTCACGCCCATCTCGCACTCGAGACGCTGCGCGCGGGATCGCCGGATATCGGGCCGGCTCAGCATGTGGCCGAAGTCATGCTGCTCGCTAAGTTTCTCGCGGATGCAGGGCATGGCAACTTCCCGGACGAAGCCCTCATCGAAGCCGATCAAACGATTGCGCGCGTGTTCGACGGCGGGCGCGAAGGCGGCTCGTGGTGCATTCGCGCCGATGAAGTCGATCGGCTGGCGGCGATCGTGTCGCTCTACGATCATCAACTGAAACGCGCGACGCTTGGCGCGTTGACTGCGGCGAGCGACCGGCTCGAGCGGTTCAAGGCGGGAGAGCCGTATCAGGGATTGCGGAAGAAGCGGGCTTGAGGGTGAGGGTTCGGGCGCTGGTGGGTGATTAGCGGCGGGCGCCATTGGGGCCGATAATGTATCGTTTGTTACGATACGGCGGGGTCGGGCCTGGAAAGGGGCAAATTCTTCTAATGTAACGGCTTGTTTTCGCCGCCGTTAGCGGCGCGGCGGACTCGACGCGTGAAACAAGTTTAGCAAGTCTTCGGAAGGCATTGATTCTTCGCTGTTTTCCGAGGTGGATGACGGTTGTATAGTGTTCCACGGCTGGCGATACGACCGTCACTGCGCGTCCAAGTGAAGCGCTCAATGGACTGCTTGTTGTAAGAGTCGTGCCGCCACGCGACGCGCATGAAGTGAGCGCTGTAGCCGGCAATGCACGCGCCGAACGTCGCTGACTTGTTCCCGACAGTGCGTCTGGCGCACTCTGCCCTTGCTATCGGTGTGATTCGCGATGAGCGTTGTCGGGTGCTTGGAGCGGCTCGAGATGATGCTGTACGACGTTGCACCATTGACGCGCCGGCTCGAACCCCGCCCGCATGCGGCAGTCGCGCTGCCCCGATTCACATACTGATTAGTCCGAAAGCCCAACTTCCGGCCAACGGAAATGCGGCCCATCTCCGCAGCCCCTCCGCTGGTTCGCTCGCCGTTTGGCCCATCGAACGTCGGAACGCTCGGAGCAACGCGAAGCGGGCCGGACGGTTCCGATGCGGCAAATTGTAGGCGCCGCTTGTCTCCAAAGTTTGACGCGATCCGCTAGATTCCCCTCGATGATTGCAAGCCGTCCCGCTGCGCGGACGATGTGGAGGGCGGTTGGTACACCGCGAGCGCCTCACCGCCGCGCCGGCTTTACTTGGAACACAGCCGCTTGCCTTCGCCCATCAACTTCGCCCTGATGGCTGGCGTCGCCCCGCACTGCTCGCAGGACTTTACCCGCGTCTGCTAGTTGGCAGGCTGTGTCTAAGCCTTGATTGTTGCGACGAACCTCAATGGTAGAAGCGCCAACATACGTGGTCTGCTACGAATGGTGAGGCTCATAAATGGTTGCTACCCCGTCGAACTCCAGTTAGGCCAGCGATCTAGTCACGTAACCACCGCGTTCCCACTTCACAGGCTGACGTCGATGGCACTATGGACACGTGGGCACTCCCGGCAACGGTCACCTAAACTTTAACTACGAGGGAGGGTTACCTGCATTCGATCGTTCACATGACTACCGATCCAACGCTGTTGGACCGGGACCGTCCTAATGACAGCCCTTTAAACGCAAGAAATGCCACGCTAGTGGCGATTGCGCTCGAGGGCGGATAAAGTGAATGCGAGCTTTTCCGCGACGTCGTAATGCGGTTTTCGCTGCGGTGCCAAGCCACAAACGGCTGAGAGTCACGGTCGGACGGATGAAGGTCTGCCAGGCCCGGAACGCTGTGAGGATGGCAACTCACAGTCGTGTGTAACTTGGCTCACAGCGCTGCTTCATGAGCGGCTAATCGAAGCTCTTGGATTCGCTAGTACGTCTTGGACGGTGTCCGAATTCGGACACTTGTGGTTCGCTGGTCAGGCGCGTATCAGCGAGCGGGGGATCGGCGACACGCATCAGAGATGGTTGCGATTGAGGCACACCCAGCCGTTAATCCGAAGCTCTCGGATTGGCTTGTACATCTTGGACGGTGTCCGAATTCGGACACTTGTGGTTCGCTGATCGGGCGCGCGTTAGCGAGCGAGGGTTCGCCGATATGCGCTCGAAACGGTTGCGAATAAAGGCACGCCCAGCCGTTGATTTCTGCGCGTCATATTGAGGCACCGGGTCCGTTCTCTCGCTACTTCGCATCGGGCCACGCAATTGGCACCTCCTGCTCGTCGCCGCCGATCGACTTCTGAACACGAGTCGATCGACACCAACCACTGACACTCCGGCGGCCATCAGAACTCACGTTAGCAATCCCCGTTTGCAAGCACCTGCGTTGCGGCAGGCCGCAGCGTGGGGCTGCTTGCCGCACGGATGCATGCGAGTGCGCGAACCGTGGCACCGCCCCTGTTGCGCCTTTAGTCGCGCCAGGCTTTTCGGCCCGCTAACCCGCTGCCGGCTTTGGCTGCGCCAAGAGCGGAATAGCCGGCGCGGGAAGATTCATAGCTGATAGTGCCCAAATTCGGACACGAAGCAACCGGAAGCAGAGCAGCCTCCGCCGTTCGGAAGCGCGTAGCAATACGCAATCAGCTACGGCGCCACAAACTGCCGACTCCCGGCGCCACCTTGAATTGTGTCCGAATTCGGACACTCCACTGCGGGCTCACTTGCCAGCTTTTCAGAATAAGACAGCCCACGCAACGTCGCGGCGCTTGCCGCCCCGACGCACCGGTTACATCAGCACGCGGATCGCGCCACCGGAAAACGGGTCAACGAAGAGTGCCCGGCACAGCCGAAAAAAAAGCCCGCGTCGCGGGCCAATCGATTCATTCCGATCTGATAGAGAACATCTTCCCTATATGTTCTCTCAGCTGGTTTTCCTGCTCTTCAGTGACCACGCCTGCTTTAAACTTGAACGTCAAACCTTTAACATCCTTCGTGATACTCCCGGCCTGCACCTTCCCGGCAAATATCTTCAGAATACTGCGCCCTCCGGCGTCCGTAGTCGCACCACCGCGACTGACATGCGCGCCCAAACTCGCGGCGAGCTTCGTCTGCACAAGGTCGCCCGACAAGACCTGAGGCCACAGTTCCTGCAACGCCTTCAATCCAGCGTCCCCCGACTTCTTCAAAGCATTCGCAACGTCCTGTGCCGACGACGCTCCCAAAACAGAAGGCGTCAAATCCAGATCGCGCTTCACAAAATCAGGCAGCGCGTCGAAAGCCAAGAACCTGTAGAGATCGCTGCGCGAGATCCCCATCGCCTCAGCCAATCGCGTCCGATTAGGAAACTCCGCTTCCGCACGTCTGATAGCAATGGCAATCTCATAGTCCGACAGATCGTCGCGCGTGACGTTTTCCATCAACGCAAGCGCCGCCATGTCCTGATCCGAGCAATCAATCACAACCGCCCGTATCGTCTCCTTATTGATAAGCTTGTGCGCGCGCAGTCGACGCTCGCCGGCTACCAACTGGAACGACTCTCCGATCCGTCGGACGGTAACCGCTTGCAGCAACCCGACTTCATCGATGGAGCGAGCCAGTTCCGACAGCTTGCTCTCGTTGAACTGACGACGCGGTTGCCACGGATTCGGCACGATCGCGTCCAGGGGAATCTCCGTCTCGACGCCCTTTGACTCCAACTCCTGAATCCGCAGCTGCGCCGCCGCAAGCGCGCTCGTGATGCCCGGCATCGTCTGCGGACCGCGGGCGTTGCGATCCTTCTTCGCCTCGCCCTTGAAGTCGGCCGGCTTCGGAAGGTTGGCCGTCTTGGCCATGAGTTGTTCTCTGATGTTGTTACTCACGCCGCCTCCTTCCAGGATTTAACGAACATATCGTCGAGCCACTTCGCGTACTGCATCATCGGCTGCCGAACCCGTTGCAACGACTTCGCCGTCGAGTGCGTGCTGACTACATCCAGCGCAGTGGAGAACGACAACGCACCGCCACTCATCACAGAGCTTGCCGGAATCTCGAAGGGATCAAGCCAGCGTCCATATGCGCTCTGCGCCCATTGCCGGACCACCGGCGCCGACGATGTCTTACCGTAGTCGACCTTCGACAGCAGGATTGAAATAAAGTCGTACACCTTGTCTTCCTCGTACGGCAAGAAGTCTTCAGCGACATCGGAAAAAAGCCGCCAGAATGCCAACGAGCTGATGAAGTCGAGATTCTCGGGAATCATCGGCATGACGAGCGCGTCCGCGGCCAGCAACGCGTTGAGGTTCATGTACGACAGCGAGGGCGACGTATCGATCAGAATGTAGTCGTACTGCGCCCGCAGCGGCTCGAGGCCTTCCCGCAGCACAGCCCAGAACCGATAGCCCTGAATCGTCTTCTGGCGTGCCGGAAGTAGGAACTCCGCTCCGTACAAGAATGTGTGGCCGGGGATGATGTCGAGGCCATCCCAGTAAGTCGACTGAACGCTCGCGCCCAGCCCGCCCTCCACGTTCTGGTCATAGATATAAGGCAGCACCGTGTCGTCCCCCGAGATTTCCTTCTCGGCATAGAGTCCACACAACTCCGACGCCGACGCCTGCGGATCAAGATCGATCAGCAAGACTTTTCGACCCAGCAGCGTCAGCGCTTGTGCGAGGCAGACCGTTGTCGTAGTCTTTGCCGAGCCGCCCTTCAACTGAGCCGTGGTAAGCACCTTGCCGCGGAACGTGCCGTCGGCATCGTCGAGCCGCGTCTGATAGATATCGGACGCCATCTTCACCCACAGACGAACCTCGGGTAGCGTGAACGTCCGGCTGCGTCCGTTCCCGTTGAGCGTGCCGCTCGGCAGACCGCCTTCGCCCTTGGTCACAAGATATTGAATCTGCTGGCGAGTGAGATTGCACATCTCGGCGAGCTCGCTGATGGTATAGAAGGGCGCAGTCTTGCGCGGGCGCGGCGCGAGAATCTGCTCGCGAAGGTTGTCCGAAAACGGTTCGAGGTTGTCCGCAAACTCCGCGACTTCCCGGAGCGACACCTTGCGATCTTCCATTGGTAAGCTACCTACGTTGGCCATTCTGCGCTTTCTCCCTGTATTGACGCTGAAGCGCAGAATACACGAATATGCGTAAACAGGCTTGCAAAGCGGTGAAATTTCGCAGTTTCTTGTGGCGAAAGGGGCCTGAAGCGTGGTGTTTCGGCTCTTGAATTGCCGACCTCACCATCTAAGAGCCAACGTTTAAAACGCGTTATTGCCACGCGGAAACGCGTCCCGCACAAAAACCGTCCCGGAGGTGGTTTTTGTGTTTAGCCAAATGCTCGGCAAATCAACGACTTAGCGATAGCGAATAGCCAATCGGCCGCCGTGCAATCTTGGTTTGTTCCGTTTTTTTGTAAACCCTGACCCACAAACCCACTAACAGCGCGGCAAAAATCCTTTCTAATCAATGCCCGCCCCTGTGAATAGGGACGGTTTTTGTGAAGCGCGGGGCGGTTTTTGTGCGGGCTGAGTCGCAAACTGGGCGGCTGGAGACGGTTTTTGTGTGCATCGGGGCGGAATTTGGGCAGCGCGCGCTTTTTGCGGGGCGGTTTTTGTGCAATCCGACGGGATGAAACCGGGGCGGTTTTTGTGTTGACACGCTTTTCGCGCCTGTTAGAGTGCCGGGACAGTAGCCGAACCGAAGAATGGACAATCAAGATTTCACCGTCACCCCTCAGCAACTCGCGCTGGACATCTACGAAGATATGTCCGGACAAGGCGCGGCTATTTGCGAGGCGACGCGCGACATCGGTTTTCTGCGCAACAACATCTTTACGCGCGTCGGCGGCCTCGGGATCGCGGCGCGGCGCGTGCTCGACGCCGCGTATTTCATCGTCGCGACAAAAGCGCCCGACGAACTGATCGACGACAAGGTCTACACCTTCACCGCAGACGTGAACTACTTCAAGTGGCTGATGCGTTACGACAGCCGCAATCACAGTCACCTGATCGCGCAAATGAGAGCGGCCGCGCGCGCGCGCGTCGAAATCATGACGGCGCCGTCCATCGAGGAACTGACGGAAAAGGACTCGTGGGGCACCATCAGTTTGCTGGGTGACTGCTACATCGAGCGGAACGTTGTCTGCGTGCTGCTTTCAGGGCGCGTCATCAAGTATCTGATCAGCCCCTACAAGGCCCACTGGTTGAGCCTGCGCGCCTCGACGGCCTTTTCGCTGTCGCTCGCGCGTGCGATCTATGACCGGCTGATCCCGTGCGAAGGTCACGGCGTGACCGAATGGTTCCCGTTCGAAGAGGTGCTCGAATGGCCGGGCAAGGTGGGCGAGTCGCGCAAGGAAGTGAAGGAATTCAAGAAGCGGTTCCTGGAGCCGGCTATCGACCAACTCAATGAAGTCTCGGACTTCGACGTGAGTTGGGAAGCCAACGCCGACCGCGCCACGCGCGACAAACTCAAGATTCGCTTTCGCTTCACGAAGAAGCAGGGCGCGGATGCGGCGCGGGCTGGCATCGCCGACGAGATGTACCTGCTTCTGCACAACGAATTCGCGTTCGACACGCCGGACTTCGAGCGCCTCGCCAAGCGCCGCGATGTGTGGACGGACGAGCGTCTCGAACAGGCGATCGAGTACACGCGCTTCAAGCTGAACGAAGGCAAGGTCACCGTGAGCCCGCGCGGCTATCTCTTCAAGGCGCTGGAAGGCAACTATCGTATCGGCGATGCCGACCGCAAGATGGCCGCGATCAAGGCCCGGCAACTCGAAGAAGAGAAGAAAGGCCGGCGCGAGCGCGACGCCGCGCAGGCGCAACTCGAAGCGACCATTCAGGCGCAGAACGATTCCGCGAAAGCGAAGATCAGCGAAGAAATCAGGGCAGGGCGGGAGTTCTTCGAGTCCGCGGATGCGCAGTCACGCAAGGAGCTGTGCCATTCGTTCGTCAGCCAGCTGATTCCGCAACGGCTCATCGAGAAACAAGGCCTGTCGCGCGAATCGTTGAGCGCGGACAACATCCTGACGGTCAATCGCGTCGTCGCCGATGCGTTCTGCTCGCACGTGTACGTCAAGATGAAGAAGGCGCGGTCGAACTGACTCGCCGCGCCGGCTTCATTCTGTCGGCGGTGCCGGGTCGCTCAGCGGCTTCTGGCACGCCGCAAGCGCAGCGCCGAGCGCAAGCATGGCCGCCGAGTAGACGAGACCGCGACTGAGCCCGCCGCTGTCCGAAATGCGCCCGATTACCGTGGGACCGACGATCTGCCCGACCGCGAAGACGATCGTGAACGCGTTGATGCCGCTCGCCCATTGGCTCGCAGCAAGGTTGTGCCGGACGAAGGCCGTCGTCGACGCCACGGCGGATAAGAACGTCGCGCCGAACAGCAGACCCGATGCGAACGCGGCCACCGGATGCGCGAGCAGGGCGGGGACGAGCGTCGCCACGGCAAGCAGCGCGTTGAGCAACGCGAGCGCCTGACCGCCGCGCACCCGGTCGAGCAGTCCCGACCACACGCGCGCCGAGACGACCGTCGCCAAGCCGAGCACCACGTAAAAGCCGCTGACGACGGTCGCGGTCATGCCCGCCGTGCGCAACAACGCGACGATGAACGTCATGTACCCGATATAGCCGACGCCGAAGCACCCATATCCCGCGAGCGCGAGGATATAGCGCCTGTGCCGCACCGGCCGATGCGCCGCGACTGGCGCTCCGCGTGGTGCCATCGGTGGCGCAGATGCGGAGTCGATACGCCGCGCGGCCCAGACTGCGGCGATTCCGCAGAGCGCGCACGCTGCCGCGAGCGCGAACCAGGCGTAGCGCCAGCCGTGCGTATCGGACGATATCGTCAGCGGGACGAGTATCGACGAAACCGCGATGCCCCAACCCGTGCCGCCGTAATACAAGCCGATGATGAGCCCCGAATCGCGAGGCGAAAGCGACGCGAGGCGGGCCGCCAGCACCCCGCCGCTCACGAAGACGAGCGCGCTCGCGGCGCCGGTCACGACCCGCAGCAGAAGCAGCCCGTTGGTCTGCGTGACCGCGCCGCTCAATGCCATCAACACCGCCGTCGCGAAACAGCCGGCGACGAAGAGCGTTCGCGGCGCGGGCCGTTGCGACAGCCGCCAGAACGCAAACGCGCCGAGCAGATAGCCGAGCGCGTTGGCCGTGTTCATCGCGCCGGCCTGCGCGAAGTTCCATCCGAGGTCGAGCTTCATCGGAGGCAGAAGCAAGGCATAGGCGAAGCGTGCGAACCCGAGCGCGATCGCGCTGCCGAGCGACAAGGCGACGGCGAGCCGCCGCGCGTGCGAACGGCTTGTCGATGCGCTCGCGAGCTGCGGCTGCGCTCGAGGTCCTGCGCCGCTGTCGAAAGTCTCTGGATTTCGCACGCTCGTCGCTTCTCCGGCTCGCTTGAATCGCTGATGGTGCGGCTTATGGTAGCGCGTCGAGCTCGCCTGTACCGTTCGCTACGCCGTCCATCGTCGAGATCACGCGATGAGAAGTTACATCGGATGCGCGGCGACGAAATTCTTGAACGCCGCATACACCGGCTTTTGGGTGACGCCGTCGTTCATCAAGAGACCGTAGTTGCCTTCGCCGCCGACCGGATCGTCGTAGAGCTCGTAGACCTGGATCGCCTGAAGGTTGTAGCGCGACGCCACCGCGACGAACTGCGCCATCATCGTGTTGCCGACCATGTACGACGCGATCTGCGCGTCCGAGCCGTAGGACGGGCGCACGCCGAACTCGGTCAGCCAGATGGGCTTGCCGAACGCCTGCAATGCGGCGAGCACGTCGTGGCAGCCGGTGCCGCCGCACGCGCGCGTGATGTCGCCCTGCTCGGAATACCAATGCCAGCCGGTGATGTCCCACGTGACTTTCGGATGCCCCGCCGTGCCGTCCGGCTGCGTGCCGTTCCAGAGCATGTCGTCGAAGCCGTAGTGCAGCCACGTATCGCCGCCGATGATGATCTTGCCGTTCGTATCGACCGATTTGATGCCGGCGATCATGCCGCGTATCACGCCGCGCGCCTTCTGGAAGAGCGCATTGTCGAACTGTTGCGGATAGACGCCGTCCACGTTGCCGACCAGCGTCATCGCGCCCAGTTCGTTCGACACCTCGTAGTACGGGTACCGATACGACGTCGCCGTCTGCTGGCCGAGCGCAAAGCCCGCGCTGTACGCGTCCGTCTCGCTGTTGAACGTGCGCGGGTCGGACAACAGCACCGGAAACACCGTCACGCCGCCTGCGGCCATCGACCTTGCGATGCCCGCCAGCTTCGTGGCCGTGGCCTGGCTATACACCTCGTTGCGGTACAGCTTCGCGCCGAGATCCTGCAATTGCGAAAGCTGGCGCGCGGGAGTCGAGATGTCGTAGGCGCCGCCTTCGTTGTTGTGGCCATTGGCGCCATAGAAGATCGATGCAGACGCATTGACCGGCGCGGGTGCGCTTACCGGCGTGCTCGCGCTCGATCCTGTCGAGTTGTTCAGGCTAACGGGCGCCGCGTTGCTTGGCGTCGCCGTGCTGTTCGCCGAAGTGCTCGCCGCGGTAGCCGCCGTGGAATTCGCTGCGGACTGCGTGGTGGTTGTGCTGCTTGGATACGCGACGGCAGCGCCGCTTCCCGAGTACGAAGCCGATGAAGCCGCGGAAGCCGCATCGCTGCCCGGATTGCTGACGGCGGTGCCGGTGGCGGCGCTTTTCGCTGCACCCGCCGTGCCGTCGGCTCCGCCGCCGCCGCCGCACGCCGTCAGGAGCGCGGTGATCGCCAGCGCTACGGCGAACAGGGCGCACGGGCGCGCCTGGAAAAGAGCGCGTGCATTCGAGTTGATCGTCATCATGATGTCACTTAGGAATGCTGATCGAGGCCGCGATCGCCCAACGCGAAAGCGCGAGCCGAATGTCCAAAAGACAACGGATGGATGAGCGGACCATCGCGCGGCCAGCCCGATCGGCGATGCAAAGGGAAAGTGCGGCGGGATGAGAGACGCTGTCCCGCTTGGTGTTCGGACGTAACTACGGCCGGAAAGGGCGGGACTTTAGGGTCCGGTGTCGTCAAATTTGCGCGGACGGCGCGCACTGAACGAGCCGGGCCGCCAACGTTTGCTTGACCCGGCGGGAAAGCGGAAATATGTGCCGGAAAACTGCGGCCGATACCGCTATCGGCGAGCGCCGGCTACGTTTGTCGACCGTGCGCCCGTCTGCCAAAGCGGCGATGCTTATTGACGGCTCGCCGAAGCCGCCGGAGCGGGATCGGCCGCCGCGGCGGTTGTGGTTGCTGTTCCGGCGGCGGAGGCTGTCTGCGACGGCAATGCCGGCAATCCGGGCGGCGGGCCGCTGTCGGGCAAGTTGAAGAACGGCATGGAACTCGGGCAGCGGAACGTGGTGAGCAAATCGCTCGTGAGCGGGTTCGCCACGCTGCCGGCCGTCGCGATATCGAGCACGGCCTTGCGGCCCTCGAAGCCGAAGACCACGCGCGTGCGGCCCGGCGTCGCCGTCGGCACGACTTCGCCAAGACGCATCAGGCGCATGAGCGCCCACGGGCCGTCGGCTGCGATCGTCGATGTATCGGCGCGGATGCGCGGGCTCGCTGTCAGTTCCGCATGGACGCCGCCGCGCGGGCCGGGCCAGCTGATGCGCGTTGGCGCGACGGGGCCGTGCTGGTAGAGCGCGTTCTGACCGTCAATGTCGATGGAGAGGCTCAGGATCGTCGGGTCGAGTTCAGCGATGCGGAGGTCGGCTTTCCAGGGCGCAGCGTCATTCAGCGTCGCATTCCGTGTGCAGCGCGACGCGCAACGCGCGAGTACGTCCCTTGCTAACGACTCCGATACCGACGCCCCAAGGAGCCCCCATGTCCGACCCGACCCAACCCCAAAGACCTACCCCCGAGCAAACCGAAATCGCGAGCGGCACGCCGCCCGCGCGCACGCCGGAGACGCTGCCTGACAACACCGATCTCCAGCCGGACCAGAACCCCGTGCGCGGCACGCCCGACATTTCGAAGCCCGGCGCGGACGGCTAAAACTCACACGCGATGCGCACCGCGGCCCGGCACAGAGGCGGCCGGGCGCCTGCGCCCATCATCAGCACTCCCGCGTTTTCGCACCCTCGTTCTGCCGGCTGGCATCCGCGATGCTAAAGGCAAGCAGCACTTCCCAGGAGAATAGCGATGAACAAGACATCCGCGCGGGATTCGACATCCCTCATGAGCCGGGCGATCGCGTGGCCCGTCCGCACTTTCAAACGCTTCAGCGCCGACCGTTCCGCGCCGATGGCCGCGAGCATCGCGTTCTATTCGGCCTTCTCGCTCGCCCCGACGCTCGTCATGGTGATTGCCGTGGCCGGACTCGTCTTCGGCGAAGAGGCCGCGCGCGGGCAGATCTTCCATCAGGTGAGCGGCATGCTCGGCAAGGACGCCGCCGCGAGCGTGCAGACCATCGTCGAGCACGCGCACCGCAGCGGCGGAGGCGGCATCGCGGCGGTCATCTCGTTCGTGCTGCTGGCCGTGGGCGCGTCCGCTACCTTTTCGTCGCTCAATACGGCGCTTTCCGTCGTATGGCCCGCCGAGGACAAAGAGAAGTCGGGCGTCGCCACGCTCGTCAAGGTGCGGCTGATTTCGTTCGGCCTCGTGATGGGCGTCGCGTTCCTGTTGATCATCTCGCTCGTGCTGGATACGGCGGTGCAGGCGGCCGGCAAATGGGTGTTCGGGGAATCGCCGCTCGTCGTCATCGGCGATATCGCGCAGTTCCTCCTCGGCCTTGTGATCTTGTCCTGTGCCTTCGCTGCGTTGATGAAGTATCTGCCCGATGGCCACGTCGCCTGGCGCGATGCCTTCGTGGGCGGCGTCATTGCCGCCGTGCTGTTCTCGGTTGGCAAGAAGCTCTTCGCGCTGTATCTGACGCACGCGGGCACGGCCAACGCTTTCGGCGCGGCCGGATCGCTCGCCGTGCTCATGATGTGGCTGTACTTCGCCGCCGCCGTGCTGCTGCTCGGCGCGGAAGCCGCGGCCGCGCGAGCGGAAGCGCGCGAGGGCAAGCCGACGAAGGAATCGAGCGCAGCCGATCAGCCGGGCGCGCCCGCGATGCCCGCGCCGGGGACCGGCGCATCGAACCATGGGTCTCACGAAGGCGTTCACGGCGCGCCGCACGCGCCGGTGCTCGCGAGCGCGGCGCACGCGCAGCCGGTCGCGCCCGCGCCGCTGCCGCCTGTTCCGCCTGTTTCGCCTGTTCCGCGGTCGACCTCGGGCAGCACGCGCTCGTCGCCGTGGGCGAATGCCGTTGCAAAGGGCGTCCATACGGTGAAGGCCAATCCGATGCGGCTCGCGATCGCGGCTGCGGGCGCGGGCGCGAGTCTCTTCGTGTTCGCGAAAGGGTCGAGCCGGACGCCGGGGCGGCATCATCGGTCGGTGAAGGTGTAGGCGGGCTGGCGTTGTCCGAGCGGATGAGACGGGCGGCTGAGGCTGCCCGAATGACCCTCGCGCCCGTCGTCGTCACGGCGACGCGCGGCGCGCAACCGCTCGCAGGTGATAGGACGCTGGCGTGCGCGAAGATGGACAACGCCCGGTTGCGGTTACATCCGGGCCGATGGAGCGCCCGGAGATCGATGGCGCCGACTCGTTCACGATCGCGGTGATCGCATCTGCGGAAGCGCTGTCGACGTCGCCACGTTAGCGTGGCGCAACACGAGCCGCATGGCGGTGCAGTTCGGGTTCACACGCAAAGACGGCGCGTGCACATCGTTAAGATGCAGTCGGTCGTCCCGAGATGTGCCGGTCATGAATCGCTGCAAGACAGCGCGATCAATCTGGACGGTGAAGAGCGAGCCGTCAAAGAAATGGCGCGCTAGTATGCTGCGCCCCGGCGCGTCAGTTTGTCAGCCGCGCGTCG
The DNA here is from genome assembly GCF_023631445.1 of Caballeronia sp. GAWG1-5s-s. Lineage (NCBI taxonomy): Bacteria > Pseudomonadati > Pseudomonadota > Betaproteobacteria > Burkholderiales > Burkholderiaceae > Caballeronia > Caballeronia sp. GAWG1-5s-s. The sequence goes on from NZ_JALQDC010000045.1 coordinate 87,706, forward strand.
GTCAGGCAGAACTCGACACCGGGTCAATAGCCGAGAGATGGAGCTTTCTCCCTTCTTTGCACTGAGCCCGTCTTGCGCTCGGTATTAGACAATTGCGACGCTGGAGTGATTTCGGGTGTCTAGCCGCGTCGAAAGGGACCCTGTTGCGAACCAGGGGTTTGTTGCCTTTCACTTCCAGTTGCTCGTGCGTAGGCATAGAAACAAAGGTGCTGGACGTCATTGCGGACGTGACCGGTTCATTGCCGCGTGGGCAGGTTAGAAGGCGACGCACACGCATACATTCATCCGCCGCATTCACTGCCGCGCAGACAACTCCAAAGAGTGGCAAATGGCTTCTTCACAAGCAACTGATGATGGCTACCGCATCGCCAGCTTAGAAAGTGCCCCATCCTAACGGGCTGGCACACCATCGTTAGCTGCCGCGTCGGTAACCTAGCAATTCGTAGGATCCGTTTGACGAGCGACAGCGCGTTGTCGGCCGACTTGGTGGCCTTGGCAAGCTGCTCTGCGCGGCACAACAAGCCGGCAGGCAGCTTGCACATCCATTTACACGCTGCGCCCGTGCAGGCCCCAATCCATCAGCGCGTGCAACGCCCAACCGTCCACGAATCGCTGTCGCCCATCACCGCGCACAACACCCCTCACCGCTTCTCCGGCAACGCATAAGCGATCACATAATCCCCGAGCTTGGTCAAAAACGACCCATGCCCGCCGGCCGCGATCAGCACGTACTGCTTGCCGTTCGCCTCATACGTCATCGGCGTCGCCTGTCCACCTGCCGGCAGACGCGTGTGCCACAACTCCTCGCCGGTATCGGTGCTGAATGCGCGCAGATAGTCGTCCGACGTCGCGCCGATAAAGAACACGTGACCCGCCGTCGTCATCGGGCCGCCGAGCATCGGCATGCCCATCTTGAACGGAAGCGGAATCGGCGATGCATCGCGCGTCGTGCCGATGCGCTTCTTCCAGATCACCTTGTTCGTCTCCAGATCGAGCGCCGACACATAGCCCCAGGCCGGCTGCTTGCACGGCAGACGCAGCGGCGAGAGGAACGGATTTAGCGTCACGCCGAACGGCACGCCGTACTGCGGCTGAATGCCGGTTTCCGCGCCAGTGCCCGACTGTCCGGCCTGCGGCGGCTCCATCGGGTTGTTCGGCCCGCGCGGAATCAGCTTCGAGACGAACGGCAGCGCAATCGGGTTCGCAATCGCAATGCGTCGGTCGGTATCGACGGCAAGCCCGCCCCATTCGAACATGCCCAAATTGCCTGGGAACACGAGCGTGCCTTGCTCAGACGGCGGCGTGAACGGCCCTTCATAACGCAGCCGATGGAAGATCACGCGGCACACGAGCTGGTCGTACATCGTCGCGCCCCACATGTCCGCGCCGGTCAGGTTCTTCTGCGGCCGGTAGGTGAGTTGCGAGAACGGCTGCGTCGGCGACAGGCGATCGCCCTGTGCCGCGCCCTGCGGCACCGGCTGCTCGGGCGCCGGAACGATCGGCTTGCCGGTGCGGCGGTCGAGCACGAAGATGTTGCCCGTCTTCGCCGGCGCATAGATCGCGGGAATGATGTTGCCGTTCGAATCCTTGATATCCGCGATGGTCGGCTGCGCGGGCAAGTCCATGTCCCACAGGTCATGGTGCACGGTCTGATAGAACCACGCGAGTTTGCCGGTCGATGCATGCAGCGCGAGCAGACCGCTCGCGTAGCGTTCCTGTTCGGGCGTGCGATTGCCGCCCCAGATGTCCGGGGTCGAGACGCCCATCGGCAGATACACGATGTCGAGTTGCGCATCGTAGGCAGCGGGCGCCCACGAGTTCGGCGAGTTCATCGTGTAGCCGTGCTGATCGCTCGGAATCGCGTTCGGGTCGCGCGCGCCCGGATCGAACGCCCAGAGCAGCTTGCCCGTGTCCACGTCGAAGCCGCGAATCACGCCCGAGGGCTCGCGGGTGCCGTAGTTGTCCGTCACCGACCCGGCCATGACGATGACCTTCGACGTGATGATCGGCGGCGAGGTCGGCTCGTACATGCCCGGCGTCTTGACCGGCTGCAAGTGCTGCAAGTCGAGCATGCCGTTCGCGGCAAAGCCCGCGCAGCGCTGGCCGGTCGCGGCATCGAGTTCGAAGAGACGGCCATCGTTCACCGGAAGGATCACGCGGCGCGCGCACGCCGGCAGCGACGACAGGTTGTTCGTCTGACGCGCCTGCGCGGCGGCAGGCGTCTCGTAGTAGGAGACGCCCCGGCAAGTCACGTGCTGAAAGCTCGGGTCCGGCTTCAGGTCCGGATTGAAGCGCCATTTCTCCTTGCCGGTCGCGCCGTCGAGCGCGATGGCGTTCTGGTGTGGCGTGCAGAAAAAGAGCGTGCCGTCGACGGCGAGCGGCGTCACCTCATCGGTGATTTCGAGCGGATCGTGCGGGCCTTTCATGTCGCCCGTGCGGAAGGTCCACGCTTCTTGCAGATTGCCGACGTTCTTGTCGTTGATTTGCGAAAGCGGCGAATAGCGCGTGCCGTGCTGCGAATTGCCGTATGCGAGCCAGTCGCCCGGACGGCCGCCGGTCGCCGCCGGCGCAGCCGCCGCACCGGCCGCACTCGACGCCTGCGCCGACACCGTGCCGCTGACCTCTTGCGGATCGTTGAACACGGCGTACACGAGCGCGATGCCGGTCAGAACGAGCGCGGCGCCGAGCGCGAGCCCGCCGCGGCGCACCGGGTTCGTATACAGGCGATACGTGAAGGGCAGCAGCAACCAGATTCCAACGATGACGAGCACGTCCAGACGCGGCGCGAGCGCCCAGAAGTCGAAGCCCGCTTCGGCGACCGCCCATATCAGCGTGCCGAAGAGCAGCACCGCGTACACGATCAGCGCCAGCGTATTGCGCCGCCAGATGAGCCACGCGACGGCGAGCATGAGAATGCCCGCGACGACGTAATACGGCGAGCCGCCGATGGCGACGAGCCATATGCCGACGCCGACCAGATACAGCCCCGACAACGCGAGAAACAACACGGTAACCCATTTGACGACAGGCGACGGCGATCGCGTGTTCGATGGCGATGGCGACGACGGATCAGCGGGCGACCGCGCTGGCGGCGAGTTCGTATTCATTCAACACCTCTGCTTAGAGCACCTTCAGGGACATGCGACGCGAACGGCGGCTGGCATCGAACGTTTATCCGATGCCAAGCGCAATACGCGTTACGCGACGCAGTGCAGCAATCTATGCGCCATCGCCGTCTTTCGATCCCGGCGCAAGGATGTTCGGCAGCACCGGATTCTCCGGCTGCGTGTAGCGCTCTTCGACGGCCTTTCGAATCGCTTCGATGCTCTCCTTCGCCGAAAGGCCCTCGTTGGCTTCGACGGCTTGCGCTTCGTCCGCAAGGGACGTATCGCCGATCACGTCGCGAAACCACGTCGAATAGTCGCCCTGGCGCAGATGGAACATCCAGGTCTCCTCATCGACGCCCTCGGCGAGTTCGAGAAAGAGCACGAGATTGTGCGCGCGCAGGTTCAGCTTGTCCTCGGGGCCGCGAAAGTAGAAGCTGCGCTCCGGAATCAGCATGCCTTCCGCATATTTGCGCACATGACGGCGGCGCTGCGTTTTCGCGGGCTCCACATGCACGACGACCGGCTCGTCCCAGCCGCCGTCGTCCGCCTTGCGACGCCACACGAGCGCCTGGCCGGGCTTGATATCGTCGGGCAGCGCGCCGGGCGCATCGTGGCCCGCCGCGCGCGCGAACTCTTCGAGCGAAGTCTGCGCGCCCGGACCCGCGCCGATGAACACCGTCACGCGATCCAGGAGACGCGGCGAAAGCTGCTCCGGATGCACGGTGACGAAAAGCGCGGGCGCGAGCTGGTCGGGCAGCACTTCGTCGGCCGGATTGATGCTGGCGGGAAAGAAGTGATGCGCCTCGTCGAAGAGCATCCAGTGCGGGCGGCCGGTGAGCGCGCGCGATTTCTGCATGTGCGCGAGCACGCTCGCGCAGTACGCGGGCCGGTCCGCGAACGTGACGCGCATGAGGTTCACGAGCACGGACTGGCTCGGCTGATGCAAAAGCCGCGTGATGTCGTCGGCTTTCGGCGCGGTCTCGGCATCGCCGATGGGCAGCGCGTTCTCGAACGTATCGAAGTCGCCTTCGGGATCGAGCGCGCAGAACTGGTAGCCGGCCGCCACGAGCCGCTCCATGAGACCCGTGATGAGCGTGGACTTGCCGCCGCCCGATTGCCCGGCGATCAGCGCGACGGTCCGCTGCGGCGCGAGCGTTTCAGCTTCGCCCCCTTCTTGCTGCGAATCGCCGTTGACGCGCTCTCCGAGCAGCACGTTGCGCCGCGTGACGCGCTCGCTCGCGGCGGCCAGATCGTCGGCCAGAATCGCGTCGATCAGTTCGGTCACGCCCGCGCCGCATTCGCTCTTCAGCACGATATCCGCATGCGACTTCAGCGCGGGAATCGCGTTGCTCACCGCCGCCGACATCTCGCACGCATCGAGCAGCGGGTGATCGTTCTGCGCGTCGCCGACTCCCACGGCATTGCGCGGCGACAGCGAGAGTTCATCGAGCGCGGCGAGCAGGCCGCTCGCCTTGCTGACGCCGGGCGCGAGCACCATCACGGCGTCGCCGTTATAGACGACGTGCAGATCCAGCCCGAGATCGCGGATGGCGGCGTGCGCCTGTTCGTCGTAAGGCCGCACGGTCGCGACGAGCGTCTGGCTCACGCCGAGATGGCGCACGCCGGCCTTCTTCATCGCCTCGACGAACGCGGGCGGCGGCGGCGGCGCGAGCAGCTTGCGCTCGCGCGTGACGGGCGAATAGATCACGCCGCCGTTTTCCGCGACGATCAACGTGAAACGGTCGACGCGGTCGCACAACGTGAGCAGATCGTCGAGCTCACGGCCCGTGACGAGAATCATGTGACGCCCCGACGCGCGCAGGCGGTCGATGGCGTCCCACGTAGCCTCGGAGACGCGGCCGTTCTCGGCGAGCGTGTTGTCGTAATCGCTGGCAAGCACCATGAATCGCATGCGCGTGTCCTCTCGTTAAGCGTCCTGTTCGATGAGCGATGGCTGCGCGCAACGCGCCGCGCGGGCATCGACGAGACGCTGATACACATCGACGTAATCGCGCGCCATGCGCTCTGCCGTGAAGCGCCGCTCGAAGGTTTCGCGGCAGCGGCGGCGATCGATTTGCGGCAGACGCGCGAGCGCTTCTACCGCTTCGTCCTCGTTGCGCACGACGAAGCCGTTCACGCCATCCTCGATGATCTCCGGCACCGAGCCGCGCCCGAACGCGATCACGGGCGTCCCGCATGCGAGCGCCTCGATCATCACGAGGCCGAACGGCTCCGGCCAGTCGATCGGAAAAAGCAGCGCGCGCGCTTGCCCGATGATTCGGCTCTTGCCCGCATCGTCCTGCTCGCCGACGTATTCGATCAGCGGCGCTTCGACGAGCGGCGCGACCGCGCTCTCGAAGTACGGGCGGTCGGCTTCATCCACTTTCGCGGCGATCTTGAGCGGCATGCCCGCGCGACGCGCGATGCGAATGGCCGCATCCGGTCCCTTGGCTGGCGCGATCCGTCCGACGAACGCGAGATGGTCGCCCGCGCGTTCATGGAACGGATAGAGTGTGTCCGGCAAGCCGTGATATACGGTGCCCGCCCACGCGAGCCACGGCAGCGGCGCGCGCTGCGCGTTCGAGATGGAGACGAGCGGAATATCGGCGAAGCGGCGGTACATGGGTTCGAGTCCCGGCACGTCGAGCCGCCAGTGCAGCGTCGTGACATGCGCGCACTGCATGCGGCGCGCGAACGGAAAGCTCTGGTAATCCGTGTGGAAATGCACGATATCGAAGTGCTTCGACGCGGCGACCACGTCTTCGAGCATCGCGAAGTGGAAGGCTTGCGGATCGGCGGTGTCCTCGACGAGCCGCACGGCGCAATCGCTTCCCGCGACCAGCTTCGCGCTCGTGCGCGAGTCCGCGCTCGCGAAAAGCGTCACGTCGTGACCCAATGCCACGAGTTCTTCGCTGAGATAGGAGACGATCCGTTCGATGCCGCCGTAACGTCGTGGCGGCACACTTTCATGGAGCGTTGAGACTTGAGCGATGCGCATGGTGGTTCGTGTCGAAGGTCAGGCTTCCAGCGGGTCGGTATCGGCGGCGGCGATAAAGGCGTCTGCGCTCGCGCGGCTTTGCAGCAGATCGTGATACACCGCGAGATAGTCGCGCGCCATGCGTTCGGACGAAAAGCGCTGCTCGAACGTCTTGCGGCAGCGCGCGCGGTCTATCGCGCCAATGTCGCGAACGGCGCGCACGGCTTCGTCCACATCGTCGACGATGAAGCCGTTCACGCCATGCTCGATGACTTCGGGCACCGCGCCGCGCCTGAACGCGACGACCGGCGTGCCGGAGGCCATCGCCTCGATCATCACGAGACCGAACGGCTCTTCCCAGTCGATAGGAAAGACGAGCGCACGTGCGTTCGCGAAGAGCGCGCGACGCGTCTCGCCGCCCACTTCGCCGAGATACTCGACGAAAGACTCCGATTCCGCGATGAGCGGCCAGATCGTCTCCTTGAAGTACGCGCGCTCGCCGGGATGCACGGCAGCGGCGATCTTGAGCGGCAGCCCCGCGCGACGCGCGATCTCTATCGCGCGGTCGATGCGCTTTTCCGGCATCACGCGGCCGACGAAGAGCAGATAGTCGCCGCCTTCGCGCGAATAGCGCATCTCATCGAGCGCAAGGCCGTGATGCACGGTGGCCCGCCAGTTCGCGTGCGGCGCGCCGCGGCGCTGGCTGTCGGAGATCGAGACGAGCGGCGCATTCGCGAAGGTCTCGAAGAGCGGACCATGATCGGCGGGAAGAAGACGCCCGTGCATGGTCGTGAGCGATGCGCATGCGAGAAAGCGCTGCATCGGCAGATGAATGGGCTCGGTGTGAAAGTGAATCACATCGAACTGCGATGAACGTTCGATGACAGCTTCGAGCTGGCGCAGATGATGGCTCGTCGTATCCCACACGCGTTCGTCGCGCCAGAGCGCCGTTGGCGCGCTCGCATGCAAGCGGGCGCGCGTTCTCGAATCCGCCGTGGCGAACAATGTGACTTCATGCCCGAGGGCGACCAGTGCTTCCGTCAGATAAGAAATGATGCGCTCGGTGGCGCCGTATGCGATAGGAGGGACGCTCTCGTAGAGCGGTGCGACCTGTGCGATTTTCATTGTGCGTTCCGCATTGACCGTATGCGATTCGGTTAGCAATCAGCAGGCCGACGCGCGCGCGCCGGGCGAGACAACGGCACGCTGCATGCTGCATCGGGAGTCGCCATGCAACGAGGAGGAAGTCATGACCAAGGTAGCCGAAGTAATGACACGCGGCGTGCAGACCATCGCGCCCAACGAGAGCATTCGCCGCGCGGCCGAACTGATGGACGAACTCAACGTCGGCGCGCTTCCGGTGTGCGACGGCACGCGCCTGAAGGGCGTCGTGACCGACCGCGACATCGTGGTGCGCGCGGTGTCGGTGGGCAAGGAGTCGTCGTGCGCGGTGCAGGACGTGGCGAGCGAACCCGTCGAATGGTGCTTCGAAGACGACGAGATTCACGACGCCATGCGCAGAATGGAGCAGCTGCAGATTCGCCGCATGCCTGTCGTGGACAGCGAAAAAAACATCGTCGGCATGCTCGCGCTGGGTGATATCGCGATCTATTCCGACGGGGAAGTGTCCTCGACCATTCAGGCCATTTCGACGCCTTCCGTACCCGACAGATAAGGACACGTTAGCCCGTTCGATCTACAGCGGATTGCCGTCCTCCGGCGTCTTCAGGCGATCGTTCTCGCTTTGCGAGCCGGGCGGCGTGCCGGGTTTGGTATCTGGCGTCGCGTCCGGCGCGCGGTCTTCGGTCGGGCCGCGCTTCGGGTCATCCGCCGGGTTCGTCGGAATGTTTTCGTTGTGGCCGGGAATCGGCTGGCTCTCGATGTGGCCATCCTCCGATACGGCGCTTTGCGGGTCTTGCGTTTTCTGGTTCATGGTCAGGTCTCGCTGAGTGGAAGTCGTGTTCAACGGCAGCAAGCACCGTTCCGAGAGTTGAGAACCGCGAGGGGCACGGCCTTTGCTCGCCCACTCACTTCGTGCGCTTCGCGCTTCAATCAAGACCATCGGGGAAACATGCCTCAGACATCATCCAGCGCCTTGTCATCGGGCAAACTGCTTGCCGGCTCCGTCGCGGCTGCATCGCTCGGCGTGGCCGCGTGGGCTGCGCTGCGCGCCCGCCGCGCCGAGCGCGATCATCCGCCGGTCGGGCGCTTCATCGACGTGGACGGCGTGCGTCTGCATTACATCGACGAAGGCGAAGGCCCGGTCATCGTGCTGTTGCACGGCAATCTCGTCATGCTGCAAGACTATGTGGCGAGCGGACTCTTCGACCGGCTCGCGCAACGGCATCGCGTGATCGCGTTCGACCGTCCCGGCTTCGGCTTCAGCGAACGTCCGCGCGATCGCGCATGGACGCCGCAGGCGCAGGCGGCGCTCTTTCAACAGGCGCTCAAGCGCATGGGACTGACGCGGGCGGTCGTGGTCGGCCAGTCGCTCGGCTGTCTCGCCGCGCTTTCCATGGCGCTCGATCCGCGCATCGACATTCGCGGGCTCGCGCTGATCAGCGGCTACTTCTATCCGAGCGCCCGCTTCGACGTGCTGCTCACCGCGCCCGCCGCGATACCCGTCATCGGCGATGTGATGCGCTACACGGTCTCGCCCATTGCCGCGCGTCTGATGATCAATCCGAACCTGCGCCTGATGTTCGCGCCGCAGCCCGTGCCGGACGTGTTTCGCGAGATGCTGCCGCGCGAGTTGCTGCTGCGTCCGTCGCAAATGCGCGCGATCGGCGAGGACGCCGGCTACATGGTGCCGGCGGCGCATGACTTGTCGCGGCGTTACGGCGAAGTAAGCGTGCCGGTGCGCATCTTCGCGGGCCAGGACGACACGATCGTCGATGCGGATTCGCAGTCGGGACGGCTGCACGGAGACATCGCGCAGAGCACGATCACCGTGGTGCCGAATCGCGGGCACATGCTTCACTATGATGAAGCGGGCCGCATCGCCGATGCCATCGAGGCCATGGCCATCGAGTGACGCCGATCAACGCGCCTGTTCGCGCAGGCGCGGCTGCCGCAGGTCGGCCCAGTCGAGCTTGTCCCACGCGACATCGAGCGGCTTCTGCGCGAGCCTCTTTCGCAAGGACGCAGGCGAAAGCGCCATCGCCATCCAGCGCATCACGCGACTCGCGAAGCCGTGCGTCTCGATGCGCACCGCGGCGATCACCCAGTCGCCGCCGCGGTTCTCGGCCAGCAGCGCGGAGATGCGGCCGACGCGCCGGCCATCCATCGCGGTGACGCGCAGGCCGACGAGTTCATCGAGATTGACGGTCTGCATCAGCGCGCTCCGGGAATGCGGTCGATGGTCCGCTCGCGCAGCCAGCGTTGCCAGTCGTGCACGGGCGTGTCGTCGGCATCCACGTCGAGTTCGATATCCACGGCGACCTTGCGCACGTCCTTCCACGCAATGCGATACGGTGTGGTCTTGTGGCCCGCGCCGATACGCGCGAGCAACGCGCTCATCAGCCGATGCGCCCGCCTGCCGAAGCGCCGCGCCATGACGATCATACCGGTTTCGATGAACACGAGCCTCGGCAATTCGCCGTCGCGCAGTTCGGCGACGAGGCCATCCACGCGTCCCATGCGCACGCCGTTCTTGTCGACGAGCTGCTTGTCGAGGATATCGTGCACGACGTCCATCATGTGCCTCCGAAGTATTCGAGCGGGATCGTGACGATGCCGAGCACGAACGCGAGCGCGGTAATGGCGATCACCGCCACGTTGGATATCGGTCCGTTGCAGTGCTCGCCCATGTAGTGCTCGTCGTTCATCAAGACGATGAACGGCACCACCATCAACGGCAAGTTGACGGCGGTGAGCGCCATCGAGAATACCGTGAGCTTGAGCGGATCGGCGCCGGCGGCAATGGGCAACGCGCCGAGCAGCAAGGCGCAGGTATAGACGAGGCTGAAGCCGGGATTGGCGCGCGGCGGGCAGTCCTGCCCCCAGTTCCAGCCGAACGCCTGCGCGAAGAGATACGCTTCGAGCAGCGCGACTTCCAGCGCCGCGCCGAGCGATGCAATGCCGAGCGACGCCACGAAGAGCACGAATCCCCACATGCCGAATGCATCGACGAGAAGCAGCGGCAGTTGATGGAAGTCTTCGACATCCAGAATGCCGCGCCCGTTGAGCACCTGCGCCGCCACGAGGAGCACGGCCGCCGAGATCACGCCGCCGAACAGCATGCCCAGTGCGGCAATCGCGCGATTGGGCCAGAGATAGCTGCGGTCCCAGCGGTCTTCTATTGCGCCCGACGAATAGAACAGGAAGAGCGTGGGCGAAAGCGACGCGCCCAGTATGCTCGCGGCCATGAACCAGTACGTCGCGGCGTGTTCATGCGGGCGGCTCGGCACCGCAGCGGCGGCCACCTGCGTCCATTCGGGCCGCAGCCGGATGATCGCGACGACGAAGCACAGCGTGACGAGGCCGAGCAGCGAGATGCCTTTCTCCAGCATGCCGAACGTGCCGCGCCACAAGAAAAGCCACGAGAGCAGCGCGACGGGCAGCGCCCACCATCGATACGAGATGCCCGTCGCGAATTCGAGCGCCACCGAAACGCCGCCTATCTCGGCGCTCAGTACGAGAAAGCTCACGATCACCGTCGAGATGAGCGGCAGCGCGAGCAGCTTGATGCCGAAGCGGTCGCGAATGCCGTCGACGATGGTGTGTCCGCTCACCGCCGCGAAGCGTCCCGACATTTCGGTGAGGAACGCGATGCAGACCGTGCCGAGCACGACGGTCCATAGCAATTGATAGTGAAACGCGGCGCCGGCCTGCGCGGCAGTCGACATCTCGCCCATTTCGAGGAAGCCGCCGACGCTCGTCACGATGCCGAGCGATATCTCCAGCAGCTTCTTCATGACGCGTCACCGGCTTGCGCGCGCAGCCACGCGTCGAGGCGTGAGGCGGCGTCATGCATCGTCGAGCGCGCTTCGGTGACGCGCGCGCGGTCGCCGGATTCGAGCGCATTGCGCGCCGTATCGAAGGCGGCCTGTACCGCGTGAACCTGCGAGGCGGCATCGGCGGGCGCGTGCGCGCGTTGCAGGTCGCCCGCTATCTTGCCGATCTGTTCGCTGGCCGAATCGACCGAGCGTCTGGCGTACGACGACGGCGAGCTGCCGTCGAGCCACGAGTCCATCCACTGCGACGCCGAGCGCGCATACGACAGCACGATGCGGGCATCGGAGGCGGCATCGTCGGACGACGAACACGCGGCGCATGCCAGCGCGAGCGCGACAACGAGCGGCGCGAGCGACAGTGAACGGAAGGGCTTCATGGCGCCGCAGCGAGCAAGGCGCGTTCCTTCGTCGCCTTCGTTCAGAGCCAGCGCGCCAGCACGGGCACCAGCACCGGCACGAGAAACGAGGTGAGTATGCCGTTGAGCCCCATGCCGAGACCGGCGAACGCGCCCATCTGCTGGCTCACCTGAAAGGCGCGCGCCGTGCCGATGCCGTGCGACGCCACGCCGAGCGCGAAGCCACGCGCTTCCGGCTCCGCGACGCGCAGCGCGTTGAGAATCACGCGCGCGAACACGGCGCCGAACACGCCCGTCGAGATGACGAGCACCGCCGTCAACGACGGTATGCCGCCGATGGACGTCGCCACTGCCATCGCGATGGGCGTGGTGGCGGACTTCGGCGCGAGCGATGCAATCGTCTGTCGCGATGCGCCGAGCCATAACGCGATAGCGACCGCCGATACGATCGCGGTCATCGACCCGGCGAACAGCGCGACGAAAAGCGGCGCGGCGAGCCGTCTGAGGTTGCCCAGTTGCCGGTAGAGCGGCAACGCCAGCGCAACCGTCGCGGGCCCCAGCAGAAAGTGCACGAACTGCGCGCCTTCGAAATACGTCGGATACGGCGTGCCGCTGATCTGGAGCACTGCGACGATGAGCGCCACCGCGATCAACACGGGGTTGGCCAGCGGATTGAAGCGGCATCGCGTATAGACGGACTGCGCGATCAGATACGCAAAGAGCGTGATGGTCAGGCCGAGCAGCGGCGAGGCCGCGAGGTAGACCCATATCGCGTTGAGCCGTGGGATCGCGCTCATGACGATTCGTCTCCCGCCTGGCGGCGCATCAGCGCGCGCATCACGATGGCCGTCACGCCGATGCCGAGCGTCGTGCTCACGATGATCGCCAGCACGACCGCCACGAGATCGCCGCGCACGGCGCTCGCGGATGCCATGATGCCGACGCCCGCCGGAACGAAAAGCAGCGAGAGATGACGCAGCAGTTCGTTCGCGGTCGGCTCGATGGTATCGGCGGCGCGCGGCCGCGCGATAAGAAACGCGAGCAGCAGCAACATGCCGACGACCGGCCCCGGCACGGGAAGCCGGAACACATACGAGACGCCTTCCCCGAAACACTGGAAGAGCAGCAGCACGGCAAGGGAAAGAAGCATGGCGGGACCTGTCGACGTTCACTGCGCGGTGTGCGATGCCAGCAAAGTGCGCTCCCGCAGGCATCGACGATCGTGCCTCCGAACGCAGTGAATGCTCCTAGAATGAATCAGGCCGCTTGCCAGCGCGGCCATTCAGAACGTTTAACGACAAGGAGACAATCATGGCGCCCCGCAGACTGCTTCCGCTGATTCCGCCGCTTCTGTCCTGCCTCGTGGCCGCTTGCGGCGGCTCCGATCATCACGATGCCTACAATGACGCGCCGAAGGTCATCATCGATTCCGACTTCAACACGATGGGCGATGACGGCCAGCTCTTCGCGATGACGAGCCAGTTGATGGGGCAGGGCAAGGTGAATCTGCTCGGCTTGTGCGTCGTGACGGGCAACGACTGGCTCTTGCAGGAAGAAGCCGATGCGCTGAAGGCCGTCGAGCGCATGGGCGTGCAGAACCGGGTCGGCGTGTACGCCGGCGCGAACTATCCGCTTCAGTACGATGTGGCGAGCATTCGCGCGCAGCAGGCCGCGAATCCGAACGGGTACTTCGGCGCGTGGATGCGCCCGGAGCCCACCGACGCGTCGCAACTCACCGCGCCCCCCGACGGCTTCGCGCAGTCGACCAAACTGCAAACGGAAGCCGCCGCGGACTTCATGATCGACAGCATCAAGCGCTATCCGAACCAGGTGACGATCATCGAAGTGGGACCGCCGACGAACCTCGCCACTGCCGTGAAGAAGGCGCCCGAGATCGTGCCGCTCATCAAGCAGATCGTCTACATGGGCGGCGCGATGAACGTGCCGGGCAACGCGAACGCCGTGGGCGAACTGAACTGGTGGTTCGATCCGGTGGCCGTGCGCACGCTGTTGCAGACGACCATTCCGCAGCGCGTGATTCCGCTCGATGTGACCAACACCGTGCCGCTCACCGAAAGCATCTATGACCAGATCGTCAATCCGCCGACCGGACAGACGCCCGTCACGAAGGTCTATGCGGTGGAGAACGCGAATGCTTTCGCGAGCCATACCGATATCTACGACACGCTGACGATGCCTTACTTCCTCGACCCGACTTACGCGACGGAAACGCAGAGCGCGTACCTCGATATCGACACCACGCCGGGCGAAAATCAGGGGCACGTGCGCGTGTATCCGGACGCGCCCGCGCCCGGCGCTTCACCGCTCAAGATCACTTATGTGACGAAGTACGACAACGCCAGGTTCTTCAATCTTTACGTGAACCTGCTGACGAGTCCGGTGCCCGTGAAGTTTCAATGACCGATGGCCAATGACTGATGGCCAATGAGCGATGACCGCGTTGCGCGGTCATCAATCCATGTGTGCCTTGGGCGTGATGGCGGCGGCGACCGGCTCGGCGCTTCTCGTCATCGCGCCTTCGAGCGCGCTGCGGTAGATGTCGAGATACGCGTTCACCATCGTGTCGGGGTTGAAGGTATCGGCGTGTTTGCGGAGCCGGTCGTGCACGGACGGCTCTTTGAGCAGTTCGATGGCTTCGCGGATCTTCTGGATGAGCGTCTCCGGCCGATCCATGTCGAACACGAGACCGGAACGCGGTTCGATGACTTCGGGAATGCCGCCCCGGTTCGCGCCGACGACGGGCAAGCCGTGCGAGTACGCTTCCACGATCACGCGCCCGAACGGTTCGTGCCAGATGGAAGGGACGATGAGAATGTCGATGCTATTGAGGAAGTCGCTCGCCTTCACGTGTCCGAGAAACTGCACGCGCGGGTCGCGATACTTCGTCTTGAGCGATGCGATGTAGCCGGCCTCGCCATTGCCGCCGAACGCGAGCGTCCAGTCGAGCGTGTGATCGGCCGACAGTTGTTCGAGCACGACCTCCGAGCCTTTGTCGCGCGCCACGCGCCCGAGCACGCCGAGCCGCACCGGGCCGCCTTCATAGCGCCGCTTGTTGACGAGCGCCGCGCTATCCTCGCTCGGGATATAGCAGTTGCTCACGACCGCCGTGCGCGACGCGTGCGGGAAGTATCCGTTGTCGAGATGCTTTTGCAGCACGAAGCGGCTCACGCCGATGGCCACTTCCACGCGTGCCGACGCGCCGCGCTTCGGCGCGGAATACAGCGCGCACGATGCGCATTGCCGTTTGCAAGGCTCGGCGTCCGAGAACATTGTCGTGGACGGACACATCAGGTAATAGTCGCGAGCGGTATGCACGATCGGCACGCCCGCGTTGCGCGCCACGCGCCACACGTCCACCGAGAGACACGCGAGATTGCTGGTATGAATGACGTCGGGCTTTTCCTGCGCGATGATCCCGGCGAGCTTGCGCGACATCACGACGTTATAGACATCGAGCGCGTGCCAGGCAAATCTCGCCACGCGCGAGCGTTTTTTTGGCCGATGCGGCCAGTACAGATTGGCGTTACGCAGACGATAGACCTTCACCCCGTTCAATTCGGAAATGCTGTCCATGCCCGTTCCCGTCGCGCAGGCCACGCTGACTTCCATGCCGGCTCTCACGAGGCCTTCGGCGAGAAGTTGCGTCGATACCTCGGCCCCACCGACCTTGTCCGGGTAATACAACGTGTTGACGATGAGAATTTTCACGGCGTTGGAAGTGATATTGTCGTTCTTCTAGAGGCACCCTGGCTGTCACCCGTGAGGCGATGCGGCGAGGGCGAGGAGTGCGCTAACTGTGGTCATCTTCCCCCGAAGACGAACTCGGAATCCACAGGTCCACGTTTCGCTCTGACTCGTAAGCAAGAGTTTAGGATAAGCCAAAAAGCTTGAGAAGGCTCAAAGCGAAACGTAAGGAAATGAAAGTCCTATTTAGTGGAACGAAGTCTTTTTGTCCGATCGTTGGTCGGCAACCATGTCTTATCGAAGCGTCCGACGAATCTGCACGATTTACCCGTGAATGTAACCGCCGTTACTTATGTATCTTGCTACGAAAGGACGCGACATCGTTCGTGGTGACCGGCCGCGCGTCGTTGCCCCACGACGAGCGGATGTAAGAGAGCACCTGCCCGATCTGCAAATCTGACAGACGGCCCGCGAAGCCCGGCATGTTTTGCCGCGGCGGCCCGTGAGTGGTGTCCGGGCTGTTTCCGCCTTCGACGATCAGCCGAATGAGCGACGTCGTGTCCTCGCTGATGACGGCGGGGTTGCCCGCGAGCCTCGGAAACGCCTTCGGCACGCCCTTGCCGGTATCGAGGTGACATTGCGCGCAGAAGGTCGCGTAGACGGCCGCGCCCTGACCGGGCGGCTTGTCGGGCGCGCGCGTCTTGAGGCGCCCCGGCGGCGCGAGCGAGGGATCGAACGTGCCATCGGCGGCGCCGGTCGCGGGCAGCGTCTTCAGATACGTGGCGATGGCGGTGAGATCGTCGTCGTTCAGATACTGCAGGCTGTCCTCGATGGTCTGGACCATGGTGCCGAACGCGATCGTCTTGTCGCCGCCATGCCCCGTCTTCAGGAACGACGCGATCTCCTCTGTCGACATGCGCCCGAGACCCGAGCCCGGATCGCCGCGCAGGTTCATCGCGTACCAGTTGTCGGTGACCGCGCCCGAGAGATATGTCTTGGACGATTCGTCGTAGCCGCGCTCCTGATACGCAAGCCCGCGCGGCGTGTGACAGGCACCGCAATGGCCGGGTCCCTGCACGATATACGCGCCGCGATTCCATGTGGCATCGCGCTCGGGCCGCGGCTCGTACACCTTCTTCGGCGCGATACCCCAGCGCCACACGCGCAGCGCCCAACGCTGATTGAACGGAAACGACACGTCCGTCGGCGGCGGCTTGTAATGCACCGGCGGCACGCCGTGCATCATGTACGCGTAGAGCGCGCGCAAGTCGTCTTCGTTCATCTTCACGAAGGACGCATAAGGCATCGCGGGATACAGTCCCTTGTTGCCGGGCGCGACGCCTTCGCGCATCACGCGGACGAAATCTTCATAGCTGTATTTGCCGATGCCGAGCTCGGGATCGGGCGTGATGTTGCTGCTGTAGATGGTGCCGAACGGCGAGTTCACGCCGAGGCCGCCCGCGTACGGCGCGCCGCCTTTCGGCGCGGTGTGGCAACCGGCGCAATCGCCGATTCGCGCGACATACGCGCCGCGTGCGATCAGTTCGGGCGAGGGCGCCTGTTCCGCCGCATCCGCGACATTTGCCGCCACCGTCATGACCATGACGAGCGATGCGGCCGCGATGCCTCGCATGGTAAGCGATCGGCGCAGGCGGACTCTCGTGAACGAGCGCATGTCAGGACTCCTCGTGCGCCCGCAGGCGAGTGGTTGACGCCGCCGGGCGCGCGGCAGACGTGGCGGACGTGGCGGACGTGGCGGGCGCGAGCGTCGATGCCGGCCGCCTCGCCAGCCAGCGCGCGCCGACCAGTAGCCCGCCGACAAGATAGGCGAGACCGCCCGGCACCCACATCACGAGTCCCCCGAGTTGCTGATCCTGTAGCGGATCGAAGCCGAGCGCGAGCGTGCTTTCGATGCACGACGGATACCAGACCTCGGGCGCGAGCGTCAGCAGGGCGCCGAGCGCGCCGGTATGGACCATCGTGGTGAAGAGCGACAGCATCGCGTGCGCGCTGTGGGAACGCGAGCCGTCCTCCGAGGCGGGACGAAACACGGTCCACCAGAAGAGCAGCGCGGTGCCGAGAAAGCTCGTGTGTTGCAGCGTATGAATCCCTTCGCTGGCGAGCGCGGCTTCGAAAAAGCGCGGCGCGTGCCAGCACCATAAGGCCGCCGCATGCAGCACCCACGCAACGGCAGGCATGGTCAGCCAGCGCCACGGCGTGTTGATCCACGCGCTGCGCGTCACGGCGCTGATGCCTTGCCGCGCGCGCGGAGGAAACGCCCACAGCCACACCGCGAGCGGCCTGCCGATCACGAGCAACGGCGCGGCCACGAGCATGAAGATCTCATGCTGAAGCATGTGCGCCGAAAAGAGCGCCTCGCTTAACGTATGCAGCGGCGACACGAGCGCGATGACGAGCGCGATCCAGCCGGTCACGAATGAAACGAGACGCAGGGCGCGGTCGCGCCGTCCGCGCGCCCCGCGCACGCGAAGCCGCGCATAACCGGCGAGATAGAGTCCGATGCTCGACGCGAGACACACGACGACCCACGGCTCGAATGTCCAGCCGAAGCTCGCGGGGACGCTGCTCGCGCCTGGCGAGACCGCGTGAGCGCACGCGGCATCGGCGAACGCGATCGCGGCGACGCCCGCCGCCGTCCTTGTCAGCAAGCGGAAAGCAGCCATTGCGGTAACGAGATGAAAATGATGCCGATCGACGAGAGCGTGCCCACTCCCGTCGCCACGAGGGCCATGAAGCCTGCGCGCGAGCGCAGCGCGGGCGCGGACGGGTCGGCTTCGCGCCGCGCGCTGCGCCAGCGCCCGAAGGCGAGCAGTGTCGAGAGGACGCTTACCGCGAGACTCGCCACGCTCATGCCGTGCAACAGCAGCATGCTCTGCAAATGGCACGACGGCTCGACGAGCGCGTAGTTCAGGCTCAACAAGCCGAGGAGGACGGACGGTGCGAAGAGGAGAGCGGGCCAGGTCAGCATGATCGCGAGTCAAAAGCGGGGTGCCCAGTAAATGACGCCGTAGATCGGCAGCCAGCTCAGTACGACGAAGTACCAGTACACGGCGTTCTCGCTCACGTCCACGAAGCGCTTGCCCTCGAACGGGCCGGTGAAAAGCAGCACGGTCAGCACGGCGGTATCGACGAAATCGGTGACGAGGTGCGTCGTGTGCAGGCCGAGCAGCAGCCACACGACCGAGCCGTACGCATTGGTGTACCAGCTGACGTTGAGCGTCGCGAATTCGAAGCCGCGCAGCACCATGAACACGATGGTCGCGATGAGACACACCGTCATCCATAGCTTCGCGCGTCCGCGGTCGAAGCGCTCGGCGGCGCGCTTGGCGAGCTGGTTCGGCAGCATGCTCGCGAGCAGCACCACCGTATTGAGCGTGCCCCAGCGCAATTCGGGCGCGGAGGCGGCCATCGGCCAGGCGGGCGCATGCGTGCGCAGATAGAAGTACATCATCACGGCGATGCCGAAGACCGTGCCTTCGATCAGCATCAGCCCCGCCGTGCTCCACCACATGACGCTGCGATGCCCGAACGCGAAGGTCGGAAGCCCGCGCACGTCGAGTTCGGTAGCGTTCGCTTCGTCGGGGCGCGTCTGCGCGTTCCGAAGGTTGCTGGCGGTACTCATGGGCGCTGCTCCCGTGCGGCTGCGAACGCATTGCTCGATCGCTTCGGCCAGAACCACGCGATCATCGCCGCGGCGACCGGCGGCGAGCCCCACACGATGGCCCACGGCGAATAGATCGAGCCGATGAAGAGAATCGTCGTCACCACCGCGCTGATGAACGGCCAGATGGAAGGCGACGGAAAGAGCGGTCGATGGTCCGGCTTCGCATCGAGCACGCTCGTCATCAGCACTTCGCGCGCATCGGCCGCCAGACCGCCGACGAAGCGCGGCTCGCCCGCCGGTTCCCACAACGGATCGCGCCCGTGCACGACCGGAATCGCGTCGAAGTTATGCGGCGGCGGCGGTGACGGCATGCTCCATTCGAGCGTGCCCGCGCCCCACGGATCGGCAGGCGCGGGTTGTTTGCTTCGCAGCGTCAGCACCACATTGACGATAAAAAGCAGCACGCTCACCGCGATGATCCATGCGCCGATGGTCGACATCAGGTTCATGCCGTCCCAGCCGAGCCCGTGCGGATACGTCCAGACACGGCGCGGCATGCCATGCAGTCCGAGCAGATGCATCGGAAAGAAGGTGACGTTGAAGCCGATGAAGAACAGCCAAAACTGCCAGCGCCCGAGCCGCTCGGACAGCATGCGGCCCGCGAATTTCGGGAACCAGTAGAAGAACGCGCCGAAGAGCGGAAACACGGCGCCGCCCAGCAGCACGTAGTGCAGATGCGCGACGACGAAGTACGTGTCGTGCACTTGCAGGTCCAGCGGAACGGAGGCGACCATGATGCCGGTCATTCCGCCCATCACGAGAATAAAGAAGAACGCGAGCACGAAGAGCAGCGGCGTGCGCAGGTTCAGGCGGCCGGTCCAGAGCGTGCCGATCCAGCAAAAGATTTGAATGGCCGATGGAATCGCGATAGTGAGGCTCGCCGCCGTGAAGAAGCTCTTGCCGAGCTCCGGCAGATTGGTCGCGAACATGTGATGCACCCACAGCCCGAATGCGAGGAACGCGGTGGCGATGAGCGCGAGCACCATCGCGGGATAGCCGAACACCGGGCGGCGCGCGAAGGTAGGAATGATCGACGAGATGAAGCCTAACGGCGGAATGAAGACGAGGTAGACCTCCGGGTGCCCGAAGAACCAGAAGAGATGCTGCCAGAGCAGCACGTCGCCGCCCTTCGCCGGGTTATAGAAATGCGTGCCGACTAGCCGGTCCAGAATGAGCGCGGTGCTGCACAGCATGACCGAAGGCATCGCGAAGATCACCATGAACTGCGTGACCAGCGTGGCCCACACGAAAAGCGGCATGCGGTTGAGCGACATGCCGGGCGCGCGCATCTTGAAGATGGTGCTGATGAGGATGACCGCTTCGATCAGGCCGGAGAGTTCAGTGAACGTGATCATCTGCGCCCAGATGTCGGAGCCCTTGCCCGGCGAATAGTCGGGGCCCGCGAGCGGCACGTAGCTGAACCAGCCGGCGGCCGGCGCGCTGTTCACCGCGAGCGAGGCGAACAGCAGGATGCCGCCGAAGAGAAACACCCAGTACGCGTACGCGTTCATGCGCGGGAAGGCGACACTTCGCGCGCCGATCATGAGCGGCACGAGGTACGCCGCGACGGCCTGCATCACCGGCACGGCGAAGAGAAACATCATCGTCGTGCCGTGCATCGTGAAGAGTTCGTTGTAAAGATTCGGGCCGATCAGCCGCAGATCGGGCCGCGCGAGCTGCATGCGCATGGCGAGCGCGAGCAGGCCCGCGAGCACGAAGAAGGCGAACGTCGTCACGATGAAGCGGCGCGCCACCGTCTTGTGATTGATCGCCGACAGCGCGCCGATGAAGCCGGGCGGATCGCTCCACGTCGCGGCAAGCGTTTCGCGCACGGCGGGCGAGGCGTGCGGACCGTCGACGGGACGGGAGCCGTTGTCATCGGCCGGGCCGAAGCGGGAAGAAGCGGGCGCGCTCATTTGAGAGTTCCGAGCCAGACGACGAGGGCCTGGAGATCGCCAGGGGCGAGTTGCGTCGCCGGCATCATGACGCCGGGCTTGAGGGCGGGCGGATTGGTGATCCACGCCGCGAGGTTGTGCGCGTTGTTGACGAAGGTGCCGGCCGCAATGGTCTGCCGGCTCGCCAGATGCGTGAGGTCCGGGCCTACCGAGCCGTTGGCCGGCGTGCCGCGTACCGTATGGCAGCGGGCGCAGTCGCCGTTCAGGAAGACGTCGCGTCCGTGCATCGCGAGTGCGTCGCTCGACGTGCTCGCTGTCTGCCGTTGTTGCGCGGCCCACGCTGCATATTGCGCGGGCGGGTCGGCGACGACCGAGAACGCCATCATCGCGTGTTCGTAGCCGCAGAATTCCGCGCACTGCCCGCGATACGTTCCCGCGCGGTCGGCGCGGAACGTGATGGTCGAGTCCTGGCCGGGGATCATGTCCTTCTTGCCATGTAAATTAGGCACCCAGAATGTATGTATAACGTCCGCGGCCTTCAACGACACGACCACCGGCCGGCCGACCGGCACATGAAGCTCGTTCGCCACCGCGAACCCGTCGGCGCCGCCTTCGGGCGCATAGCGCGCCTGCCACCACCATTGATAGCCGGTCATTTCCACATGCAGCGCGTTGTCGACCGGAAGCCGCGACAAGGCGCGATCGGTGACGACATCGGCGATCAGCAGGCTGACGAGACCCAGCGCCGACAGAACGGTCCCCACGATCACGAAGCGGTGAATGCCGCGCTCCGGCCGCTCGCGCTTGCTCATATCGGCGGGCGTCGCCTGATTGCCGCGCGGGGCGCGCAAGAGCGCGAACATGCACGCGAGGAGCACGCAGGCGAACACCACGCAGCAGACAGTCAGCGTGATGTGCCATAGCTCCAGGACGCGACTTGCCTGGATGCCTGCCGGACTAAGAGCGCTCTGCATGGCCGTTTGTTTGATTGTGCGGAGTTATGGTTTTCATACGGCTCGGGGACGTGTTCGTCGGTTAAAGCAATAGACATTCCATGGACGGACCGCTGCTCTTTGGTGCAGCGATTGCTTTGCACTTGCCTGCAAGGTCATTGGCAGCGAGAACAAGGAGACAGTAAACATGGACGTACCACGACAAGTCGTTTCTTTTCTGACCTCGCGTGGCCTGGTGCTTGCGACAGCCGAATCGTGCACGGCGGGTTACATCGCGTCGCTCATCTCGTCCGTGCCGGGCAGCGGCAGTTGCCTCGACGTGGGCTTCGTCACCTATTCGCCTTCGGGCAAGGCCGGCTTTCTCGGTGTGCGCGAGGAGACGATGAAGCAATACGGCCTCACGAGCGAGGAAGTGGCGCGCGAGATGTCGGAAGGCGCGCTGAAGCAGGAAGGCTGCTCCGCGACCGTCTCGGTGTCGAACACGGGCGTGGCCGATGCTCCGCCCGGCGACGGCCCCGAGGCGGGCACGCAATGCTTTGCATGGTCGTACAAGCTGCGCGACGGGCAGATCGTCACGTTCAGCGAGACGAAGGTCTTCGATGGCGAACGCAACGAAGTGCGGCGCGCGGCGGCGCTCTACGCCATCTCGCGCCTCGAGCATTACTTCGACCGTCTGCCGAGACATTGATCGATACCGTTGGGGGACGAACATGGATCAGAGCCAAAGCGAATGGAGGCAGTGGCAGCAGCAGATCGCTCAAGAGCTGGGCGTCAGCCAGGACTTCGATGCCGACACCGAGCGCGAGCGGCGCGTCGCCTTCTTGTCCGACTATCTGACGTCGCAGGGGCTGCGAACCTACGTGCTCGGGATCAGCGGCGGCGTGGATTCGTCCACGGCCGGGCGTCTTGCGCAACTTGCCGTCGAGCGGCTGCGCGCGCGCCGCTACGAGGCGCATTTCGTCGCGGTGCGGCTGCCGTACGGTTCGCAGCGTGACGAAGACGACGCGCAGGCCGCGCTCGAATTCGTGCGCCCGGACGAGACCCTGACGGTCAACGTCAAGGGACCGTCGGACGAAATGATCGCGGCGCTCAAGCAAGGCGGCGCGCAATACACCGACGATTTCCAGGAAGACTTCGTTCTCGGCAACATCAAGGCGCGCGAGCGGATGATCGCGCAGTACGCGATTGCCGGCGCGCGGCGCGGCGTCGTGATCGGCACGGACCACGCGGCGGAATCGCTGATGGGCTTCTTCACGAAGTACGGCGACGGCGGCGCGGACATCCTGCCGCTCTCCGGACTCACGAAGCGCCGCGTGCGTGCGCTCGCGCGTTCGATGGGCGCGGACGATCGTCTCGTCATGAAAGTGCCGACGGCGGACCTCGAAACGCTCACGCCGCAGAAGCCGGATGAAGACAGCTACGGCATCAGCTACGAGAACATCGACGATTTTCTGGAAGGCAAGGACGTGAGCGAAGACGTGCTTACGACCATACGCCGCTTTTACATGGCGACGCGCCACAAGCGCGCGCTGCCGCTCGAAGTGCCGCGCGTCTGAGACTGGAATGGCGATTGCGCGATAGACATGCGCGGCTGGCCCACCGGCCGGTGCGAACCCACTCACCCTGAAACGGAGGCATCGATGGCATCGAAGACTATGCAGGACTTGTTCATTCACGCACTGTCCGACGTTTATAGCGCAGAGAAACAACTGACGAAGGCGCTGCCGAAGCTGGCACGCGCGAGCACCAACGAGCAGCTCAAGCAGGCGTTCCAGCAGCATCTGGAAGAAACCAACGGTCAGATTGAACGGATCGATAAGGTGGTCGAACTGTGCGGCGTCAAGCTCAAGCGCATCAAGTGCGTGGCGATGGAAGGGCTGGTCGAGGAAGGGCAGGAGCAGATCGAAGACTTTGAACAAGGCCCGATTCGCGATGCCGCGCTGATCGCCGCGGCGCAGAAGGTGGAACACTACGAGATCGCGACGTACGGCACGCTCGCGACGCTGGCGAAGCAGCTCGGCCAGGAAGAAGCGATGAACCTGCTGCTCGAGACGTTGCAGGAAGAGAAATCCACCGACGAAAAGCTCACGCAACTCGCGAAGACGCAGATGGCCGAGGAAGTCAAGGCGGCTGGCTGACGAGATCCCCACACTCGTCGTCGCTACCTGAGCAGGAACGAGCGCGCCGCATCCCCCGTCGCGCTTTTTTTTATCTCTCAAGCGCCGCGCGCCCGACCGACGCGCGGCTTGGGCCCCTACCGCTTTACGCGTACTCCCTCGCCCGGCGCGAGGGCGAGGGCCGGAGCATTTGCGCGACGGCAAGCGCGCCGAGCGAGATCAGCGCGAGCGAAGCCAGCGGGAACGTGCCGACCGTGTTCACCGCAATCGAAGCGGGACGCTTCTGCCCGACCAGTTGCATCCTGCGCTTGGTCATCTGCTGCCCGAGTTCCGACAAACGCGAAGCCAGCGCGCGCTCGGCCGTCGGCAACAGCACGGTCTCTTCGTCCGCCACGTGGTGAATGACTTCCCGCATCAACTGCATGAAGCGGGCATCGTAGGAGGCGTCGTCCGGACCCATCGCGCGCAGCTTGGCAATGTCCTCGCGCATCTTGTCGTGCTCGGGCTTGCTCTTCTCCAGCGTGTCGTCGCCCGGAATCGCTTCGGCGAGCGCGGGATAGAAGATCTCTTCTTCGAGTTGCGCATGAATTTCGAGCGCCGTGCAGGCCAGCTCGACGATGGCGCGTTTGCGCCACCACGCACTATCGGCATGGTAACGATGAAACGCCGCCATGACGTGCGTGTGATCCATGCGGATCATCGTCGTGATGGAGGGCGAGCAGGATGACATGTCCACGATGACTCCTTCGCGTATTCGCGCGTGCTTCGATGGTGGGGAAAGTTGTCTTGCCGGCGGGCGTCAGGCGCCTTTCGCCTTTTTGTACTGCGCATGCGTGTACGGCAGCATCTCGTCGGGCGCGCGCATGTCGCGCGGCGTTTCGAAGTCGCGCAACGCCGTGCCGCGCATGGCTTCGGGCGAGCGCGGAAAGCCGCTGCGGTTGCGATACATCGAGGCGAACCGCTGCCCTCGAAGCTGCGCTTCGCGACGCTCGTCTTCGGCGTGCGAGGAGAGCGCCGTGGCCGAATGAATGTCGAGCGCGGTGACGCCCGCCACGTTCAGCAGCGCGGTCAGCGCGCGCGGGCTCGTTCTGTCCGATGCGGTGACGAGCGTCGCGAGGTCGAGCGCGTCGCCGCCGACGCGCGCCCACAGATACGGCGTGGGATCGCGCGAGACGAGAATGCCGATGCCGCATGCGATTTCGCGCAGGCCATAGAGGCGCATCAACGTCGAGCCCGTGCGCACGCCGGCCGCGCGCGCGACCGAATTCGGCGCGAGCAGTTGAGCGGCGCCGAGCGCCAGGCTGTACCAGCCGAGACCGCGCGCGATAGCGGCGGGTTTGCTTCGTCGCGAGACGTCGTTGGCGGGAGACTTCGGAAAGGGGAAGGGGTCACTCATGATTTACCTCTTCTGAGGAAGCGGAGGAAGGTGCGACGCACGGGCGCGCGTGGCGCCTGAGCGTGATCGTTCAAGCAAACCGCATTCCGCCGTGACGAGTGGTACGTGCAATGCTCGAACGCAGCCATTGCCAAGAGGATGAGGGGAACCGTCATGGTGGCGACGGCGAACGACAGAGAAGAGCAACCGTCGATGACAGAACAGCTTGCCGCGTTCATCGGCCGCGTGCATATCGGCGATCTCGGCGATGCGGCGCTCGACAGGCTCAAGCGCAGCATCGTCGATGCGCTCGGCTGCGCGATCGGCGCGATCGGACATCCGCCGATGCTGAAGGTGCGCCGCCTCGTGACCGAGTTCGGCGGGCCGCCGCTCGTCACGTTCATCGGCGGCGGAAGCGGCGCGCCGGATCGCGCCGCGCTGTATAACGGCTGCCTCGTCCGCTATCTCGACTTCATGGACAACACGGCGATTCGCGGCGAGGTGTGCCATCCCGCGGACAATATCGGCGCGCTCGTCGCAGCTGGGGAATATGCGGACGCGACCGGCGCCGCGTTCCTCACGGCGCTCGCCATCGCGTATCAGGTGCAGACGCGTCTGCTCGACATACCGACGATGCGCGCGGGCATCAATTACACGACGCCGCTGGCTTTTTCGGTCGCGGCGGGCGCATCGAGCCTCTTCGCGCTCGACGAATGGCGCTGCGCGCAGGCGCTCGCGCTCGCGGGCGTCGGCGCGGTGTCGCTCGCCGCGATTCAGGCCGAGCCGGTATCGGAGTGGAAGGGGCTCGCATCGGGCGAAGCGGCGAGCCGCGCGCTTCTCAACACGTTCCTCGCGCGCAACGGCGTTACCGGGCCGATGGGCGTCTTCGAAGGACCGATGGGACTCTTTCATCTGGCGGGCGCGAAGCCGCCGCTCGACTGGAGCCGCGAACGGCTCGACGTGCCGCTTCGCGTGTCCATCAAGAAGCACGACGCCGAATTTCAGTCGCAAAGCGCCGTGGATCTCGCCATCCGCTTGCGCAACCAGCATGACATCGACGCGCGGAAAATCGCGGAGGTGAACGTGCAGGTGTCGGATGGCGCGTATCAGGTGCTTGGCGGCGGCGCATACGGCCCGAAGGATCAATGCTGGACCAAGGAGCAGGCCGATCACAACCTGAAGTATCTAATTGCCGTTGCTTTGCTCGATGGCGAAGTATGGCCCGAGCAGTTCGCCGATGAGCGCATACGGCGCAACGACGTGCAAAGCCTTCTGCGACGCGTGAATGTCGCGCCGAACGCGGACTATACGAACCGCATCCCGGATGAGATGCCGGTGTCGATGCAGATCGTGATGACGAATGGCGCGATCATCGACGGCGAGCAAGCGGACTACGAAGGCTTCCACACGCGTCCGATGACCTGGAGCGCGGTCGATGCCAAGTTCGAGCGCCTGACGGCCGACCGACTGGACGCGGGCCGATCCACCGCGATCCGGCAAGCCGTCCGCCAACTCGAAACCATCCGCTTGCGCGAGCTGACCGGTTTGCTTGCGTGGTAAAGCCTCCAAAGATTGCGGCATGCGAGGTGCTGCGTTCGCGAAGACTCACAGCAAGCCACGGAGGCAAGACACATGAGCCGAGAAAAGCAACGACTGGGCGGCTGGCTGCCCGACGGCGAGGAAGCGATCGCGAGCTTTCGCAGAAACTTCGCCGCCTATGCACGCGAGCGCGCCGGCAAGGCCGAGATGCATAGCGTGGTGAAAGAATTCGCCGCCTTCATACGCGAGGACCCGGTGGTGCGGATGGAGTTCACGAGCGCCATCGAGCAGGCCAAGAAAGAAGGCTTCGAACTCGCCTACGCGAACATCGACGAATTCGTGGTTCTGCTCGATGCCATGCTCACCTACGCGCCGCCGTTCAGCGAGAAGAGCCTGATTCATTGTCCGGTGAACGCGTTGCTCGACTGGCCGATGGTGATGCCTTCCGGCTACTCGCTCTTTCGCGATCCCGCGTTCAACAGGCACCTGAAGCGTATTCTGAACGTGTGGTCGGGCTTTCTCAGCGGGCCGTATTCGCGCACGCATCTGAACACGTCGTCGCCGAACGGATGGTTCAGTCCCGAGGCGGACAAGCAAATCGGCCTCTCGCAGTTTCAGTGCGACAGGGACAAGCCCTATTGGGGCTTCTCTTCATGGAACCACTTCTTCACGCGCGAGTTCAAGCCGGGCGCGCGGCCCGTCGCCGAGCCGGAGAACGACAAGGTCATCGTGAGCGCATGCGAGGCATCGCCTTATGCGATCAAGCACGACGTCAAGCTCCAGGACTCGTTCTGGATCAAGTCGCAGCCTTACTCGCTACAGGAAATCTTCACCGCGAAGGAGATGGAACTGGCGAAACGCTTCGTCGGCGGCACCATCTATCAGGCGTACTTGAGCGCGTTTTACTATCACCGCTGGCACGCGCCGGTGAGCGGGACCATCACGAAGTCGTATCTGGTCGATGGCACCTACTATTCCGACGCCGAATCCGAAGGGGAAGAGCCGAGCAGCCTGAACGACTCGCAAGGCTATATCAGCGCGGTGGCGGCGCGGGCGGTAATCGTGATCGAGAGCGACGACCCCGCGATCGGCGAGGTGGCCTGCGTGTTCATCGGCATGGCGGACGTGTCCTCGTGCATGATCGATGCACTGCCCGGCCAGCGCGTGAAAAAGGGCGAGGAACTGGGCTACTTCCAGTACGGCGGCTCCACGTATTGCCTGATTTTCAGGCCCGGCGTGATTCAGAGCTTCGTGCCGCAGCCGCCATTCGAGAAGAATGCGGCGCCCGTCAAGGTCAACGCGCATCTCTGTACCGCGCGATGACGAAGTGACGCGAAAGGTGCGCCGCGCGCTGACGCACGCGCGGCGCGCCGTTCAGTGATGAGCAAGGCCATGCTCGCGCGCCGGCATGAAAGCCCGGATCAGCGAATACAGTCCTGCGAGTCCCACGAGTACATAGACGATGCGCGCGCCCGGCGATCCCGCGCCGAAGATGGCCGCGACGAGATCGAAATTCATCAGGCCGACGAGCCCCCAGTTCAGCGCGCCGATGATGACGAGCGCGCCTGCAAGCCAGTCCACCGGGCTGCGATGAACGGCGACCGTTCCCTTCGAAGTGACAGTTGGCATAACTAAACTCCACGTTGACAAAAGTGCTACATTGAATGCACCGTCCGTGAACGGCGTTGGAATCTCGCCGGCGCCGCTCTTCCAGCGGCGCCGGCGTCCTGCAAGAACCGTTACTTGCTCACTGCCTGTCCGGCGCCGAGGTCCGCGCCGGTCGTCGGATCGGCCGTCGGGTCGGATGCCGTGCGGGCAGCCATTGCCTGCAGCGTCTCGACGTCCTGCTCCGACACCTGCACCGTTGCCGTACCGTCGCCGCCATCGACTGCGGGCTGCGGGTCCGCGACGAACTTCCAGTCGCCGCCTTCGTTCCACGGGCCGCGCGCGTCTTCACCCTTCGACATGTTGTAGTACACGCTGGTGAACTCCGGCACGCCCGGCAGCTTGCCTTGCGGGAAGTTCGGCTGGATCGAATGCAGCGCCTTCTCGAACGACCTCTGATGCGCGATTTCGCGCGTCATCAGAAAGCCGAGCGCGTCCTTGATGCCCGGATCGTCCGTCACGTTGATCAGGCGCTCATAGACGATCTTCGCGCGCGCTTCGGCCGCGATGTTCGAGCGCAAGTCAGCCGTCGGCTCGCCGATGGTGTCGATATACGCCGCCGTCCACGGCACGCCGGCCGAGTTCGTGAGCGGCGTGCCCGCGCCGTACAGGATCGCGGTCGTGTGCGAATCGTTGCCGTTGCCCGTCATCGAGCGATACAGCTCGGCTTCCTGCTCCACCGCTTCGGCAAGCGCGCCCTTCGCACCCTTGTTCAGCATCGCGACGATGCTGCCGATCACTTCCAGGTGGCTCATCTCTTCGGTCGCGATATCGAACAGCATGTCCTTGCGGCCCGGATCGTCTTCGGTCACTGCTTGCGTGAAGTAGCGCATGGCGGCGGCAAGCTCGCCTTGCGGGCCGCCGAACTGCTCGAGGAGCAGATTGGCGAGGCCGGGATTCGGGG
This sequence comes from Caballeronia sp. GAWG1-5s-s, assembly GCF_023631445.1. Classification (NCBI taxonomy): domain Bacteria; kingdom Pseudomonadati; phylum Pseudomonadota; class Betaproteobacteria; order Burkholderiales; family Burkholderiaceae; genus Caballeronia; species Caballeronia sp. GAWG1-5s-s. The sequence goes on from NZ_JALQDC010000045.1 coordinate 116,939, forward strand.
CTGCCACGCGGACGGTATATTGCAGGCGTTTGTTATGTACGAACATATCAACGGCTCCTGGTTATGGACGAGCGGCGCTTGCGGCGCAAGCGGCACCCGAACGAGGTTTCAAGAGGCTTCTACTCGCAGCGACAGTGAGGGCGTCGTGACGTCACTTGCAGTCGTGCTGCTGCGAGCCTCAGCGCAGGAGATTCGCGCTGGCGTGATGCGGCGAAGAGTGCCGCGGTATCGATGGAAACCTGCCCGTCGCATGCTCGGACATACGAACGGGCGGGCGTTTTCCATTCAGCAACGGACGTGCCACCGAGCGGCGGCCCCGGCATGCACGACTTATTTCTTCGCTTCCTGGCCGGTGGCGGAACGCTCCAGATACTGCGTCGAGATGGACGGAATATGTTCGAGCAGCCACTGCGCCATGGCCTGCTCCTGCGGAAGAATGCGCTCGCAGGCGGCCTTCGTCTGCGCGTCGCCGCAACGCTCGGCTGCCGCGATCAGCGACGTGTACGACGCAATCTCCAGGTTCTCGAATACATAGCTCATGATCGCGCCCTTCACCACTTCGTCGGTTTGCGTCATGCCGCCAGCGGCTTGCCCGAACGCCATCATCTTCGCGGTCAGGTCTTTCATGATCGAGGTCGTGCCGCCGAGGCGCTCGATACATTCCTGCACGATCTTCTGCTGCCCGAGCGTTTCTTCCAGATGCTGGTCGATACGAGCCTTCAATTGCGGATAGTTTTCGAGGCGGCCGGATTGCGCGCGCAGCATCTGTTCGGCTTGCTGCTCCATGGCGTGCGCATCGCGTAGCCAGTCCAACAAATGTTCAGCGGGTTCGGTCATCACGTGCTCCTTGTCGAGAGAAACGCGCTTCACCGCGCGTATCCGTTGACGCGCAATCCCTGTGCCGCGAGGCTCCATCAGTTCGGAATAACGCTTGCTGGGCACATAGAAAGAACGGAGTCCGAAGCGGAGGCAACCATGTCAGCTCATTCAGGCGAGAAGGCTGAGAAAACCGGCGATTTCCGTTGCGCCAAGTGCCATCACTCGACGCATGTCACGAAGGGCCACACCATTCCGAAGTGCCCGAAATGCGGCAACGATACTTACTCGACGCGCGTTCGCGAGCCGGGCAACAAGAGCAGCTAGGCATGCCTAAAGCGGAGGCGAAGCGCATGAATTCCACATCCGATAGCGCACTGATGCGCGCGCTCGCGTCGGGCGGCGTGGCAGGACTGGCGTCGGCTGCGATCGCGGCGGCGCTGGCGGCGAAGTCGGGGCATCGCCCCTACGCCGTGATGAACGCGGTCACGCATTGTCTGTGGCCCGATTCCGCGCCGCGCGAGGAGCGTCTCAGCGCGAAATACACGGGCACCGGCGCGGGCATTCACCTGGGCAGCGCAGTCTTCTGGGGCGTGCTGTTCGAAACGCTATGCGGCCGCCGTCCGTCGCCGGCGAAGATCGCGGCATCGGCGGCCACGACGAGCGCCGTCGCGTATGTCGTCGACTACCATGTCGTGCCCAAGCGCCTGACGCCGGGATACGAAGCGCATCTGTCGAATCAGGGGCTCGCGCTCACCTACGTCGCGCTCGGCGCGGGCTTCGCGCTCGCCGGACTGTTGCGCCGCGCATCGCGCTGATTTCGATTGCGCGCGGCGAGCCACGCGTTCAGCCGCTCGACGTCGGCCGGGCTCGCGCGCATGCCGAGCTTCGTGCGGCGCCAGAGAATGTCGTCTGCCGTTTGCGCCCATTCGTGAGCGACGAGATACGCGGCTTCGGATTCATAGAGCCCGGGCGCGAGCATCGTTCCCATGACGGACATCGTGTCGATGCCATCGAGCATGGCGTCGGCGCGCGTGCCGTATGCGCGCGCATAGCGTTCGGCCAGTTCCGCCGACAAAAAGCGATGCCGCTCGCGAAAAGCTCGCAGGAAGCGCGCGAAATCCGCATCCGGCATGTCGCCCCCGGGAAGCGGCGCGGCGTGCGTCCATGCAGGCGCTGTCAGCGAAAGTGGCGCGGCGAGCTGCTCCGCCGCTTCTTCCGCGAGCCGCCGATAGGTCGTGATCTTGCCGCCCAATACGGTGACGAGCGGCGCGCCGCGCGTATCCAGTTCGAGCCGATAGTCGCGCGTGGCGGAAGCCGCGTCATCCGCGCCGTCCGCGAGCAACGGCCGCACGCCTGCATACGACCAGACGACGTCCGCAGGCGTCACCGGCTGGCGGAAATAGCGGTTCACGGCGGCGCACAGATACTCGACCTCGTCATCCGCGATGCGCACGTCCGCGAGCGGGCCTTGATAGTCGACGTCCGTCGTGCCGATCAGCGTGTAGTCGCGTTGCCACGGAATCGCGAACACGATGCGCCGGTCGTCGTTCTGGAGGATGTACGCGTGATCGTGATCGAACAGCTTGCGCGTGACGATGTGACTGCCCTTCACGAGCCGCATCGGGCGCGCGGTGGAATCGCCGGCGGCGAGCGCGCCGACCCACGGACCCGCCGCGTTGACGATGGCGCGCGCCGCCACGTCGCGCCGATGACCGGACGCATCGCTCAGTTCGACGCGCCATTGGCGCTCGCCGCGCGTTGCTCCGACGAAGCGCGTCCGCGTCGCGATCTGCGCGCCCCGTTCTTGCGCATCCAGCGCGTTGAGGACGACGAGCCGCGCGTCGTCGACGGCGGCATCGGAATAGATGAAGCCGCGCGTGATCGAATCGACGAGCGGCGCGCCCGCGAAATGCGTGCGCAAGTCGACGCCGCGCGAGCCTTCGAGCACGGCGCGGCGGCTCAGGTGGTCATACAGAAAGAGGCCCGCGCGGATCATCCATGCGGGGCGCAGCGCGGGAACGTGCGGCATCACGAAGCGCAGCGGCGCGATGAGATGCGGCGCGATGGAGAGCAGTACCTCGCGTTCCTTGAGCGCCTTCCTGACGAGCCCGAACTCGTGGTATTCCAGATAGCGCAGGCCGCCGTGAATGAGCTTGGTGCTTGCGGACGACGTGTGTTGCGCGAGGTCGTCCTGTTCGACGAGCATCACGCGCGCGCCGCGCCCGGCCAGATCCCGCGAGATGCCCGCGCCGTTGATGCCGCCGCCCACTACGAGAACGTCCCACTGCGAAGGCTCGACCATGCTGTCTCCGTATGATGCAGCTAGTTTAGTCCGAGCCGGCGCGCGGCCGATGGTTTGCGGCCCGTTCAGTCAGACACCGCGCGTCGCGGCATGGTTATGGCTAACGGATTCTGCAACGAAATCCGCGCGGCGCCAATGCGCTGCCGCGCGCTGCTGCCAAGCCGCAACGCCCGACGACGATGAAAGAGAGAGCGACCATCATCTGCACGCGCGACACGAAGATTCTGCTGGTCGCGCGCAAGCGTTCCCGCTGGGCGTTGCCGGGCGGCACGATCTGGCGCAAGGAGTCGCCGGAAGAGGCGGCGCGGCGCGAGCTGGAGGAAGAAACCGGACTGGTGGTCGGCGAACTCAAGTACCTGTTTTTGTTCGGCGGCATGAACAAGCACCATCACGTATTCGGCGCGGTTATCGGCGATCTGGCGATTCCGGTGCCGCGCAACGAGATCACGCGCTGCGACTGGTTCAGCGCGAGGCAGGTCGCGACGCTTGCGACCAGCATTCCGACGCGCGAGATCGTCGCGCTGACGATGCAGCGCGCGGGCGGGCCGCGGCGGGCGCATGCCGCGTTCGGGGCGAGCGGCGCGCGGGCGTGAACGCGCCACGCGCACCGCGCCGGTTCATTTGCCGTACATGTCGAAGTCGAAGTACTTCGCCTCGATCTTGCGATACGAGCCGTCGCGCAGCATGCCCGCGATCGCGCCGTTGAGCGCGTCGCGCAGATCGACGTCGGACTTGCGCACGCCGGCGGCGTCGCCGTCGCCCATGATCTTCGGGTCATACACCACGTCGCCCGCGAACGCGAAGCCCTTGCCGCTCGGCGTCGCGAGAAATCCCAACTGACCCTGCACGGCGTCCATCAACACGGCATCGACCCGGCCCGCGACCAGGTCGGCGTACGCCTGGTCGTAGCTCGGATACGGCACCACTTCGACGCCGGCGGCCGCCCATTTCTCGCGCGCATAGGTTTCCTGCACGGTGCCTTGCTCGACCGCGACGCGCTTGCCCGCTAGCTTCGCGGCTTCCGGGAGCAAGTGCGCATCGGCGCGGGCGATGAGGCGCGTCTGATTGCGATACAGCCGGTCCGTGAAGTCGATCTGCTCGCGGCGCTTGGCGGTCGCCGCCATCGACGAGAGAATCACGTCGAACTTGCGCGCCTGCAGGCCGGGAATCAGGCCGTCGAAGCTGCTTTGCACCCACACGCATTTTGCCTTCAGACGCTCGCACAGCGCGTTGCCGAGGTCGATGTCGAAGCCCTGCACCGCGCCGTCCTTCGCGACCGATTCGAACGGCGGATACGTCGGATCGACGCCCATGCGGATGGTGCTCCATTCCTTCGCGGACGCGGAAAGCGAGGCGGCCGCCGTCATCATGGCGAGCGCTGCGGCGGCGAGAATCTTCCTCGAGTGTGGGGTCATCGTGTTGGCTCCGTGTGGTGTGGTTGATTAGCTGGGAAAGTCGCCGCGCGCGAAGTCGTCGTCGAGCGTGATGGAATCGGCCAGTTGTTCGACCGTGACCGGCTTGATCGGCGCGCGGATGCGGTAGTAGCCGACATCGGCGACGCCGCGCTGCTGCACCTCCGCGATCAGTTCGCCCACAGTCGTGCCGCACCAGCGGCCCTGGCACGGCCCCATGCCGCAGCGAGAGAACGCTTTCATCTGATTCGGCCCCTGGCAGCCGAGCGCGGCGATGCGGCGGATCTCGCCCGCGCTGACTTCTTCGCAGCGGCAGACGATCACGTCGTCGTCAGCGGGACGGCGCAGCGCGGCGGGCGGCGTGTAGAGCGCGTCGAGCAGCGGGCGCACCGCGAGATGGCGGCGCAGCGCGCGTTGCGCCGGGCGGCTGCGCGCGGCCTGCGTGGCGTCGTCGATGGCATCGAGCCGGCGCGCGATGTCGAGCGCCGCGAGCGTGCCCGCGTGCGCGGCCGCCTTCGCGCCGCCGATGCCCGCGCCGTCGCCGGCGATCCACACGCGGTCGATGCTGCTGCGGCCACTTGCATCGGTGCGCGGACGCCAGCAGGCGCTCGCCGCGTCCCACTCGTGCTCGCAGCCGAGCGAGCGCGCGAGTTGCGTCGACGGGATCACGCCCTGATGCAGCAGCACGAGCGATGTATCGATGGCATGTCGCGCGCCGCGTGCGTCGCGAAATTGCACGCGTTGCGCTTCGGTCTCGCCTTCGATGGACACTTCGCTCACGCCGCGATGCACGTCGATTCCCGCTTTCGCGACCGTGCGCATCATGCGCACGCCTTTGGCGAGATAGTCGGCGGCTCGGAGCGCGGGCAGGGCGTGCGGCAGCGCGCGCCTGAACGCGCCCGCGGGCGTCGTATCGAGAATGGCGCGAACGCTGCGTCCCGCCGCGATCAGTTGCGAAGCAAAGAGCCACAGCAGCGGTCCGCTGCCCGCGAGCACCGCGTCCTGCGAAGGCGCGAGTCCCGCCGATTTCAGAAGCGTCTGCGCCGCGCCGACGCCCATCACGCCCGGCAGCGTCCAGCCGCGCACCGGCCACGGGCGCTCCTGCGCGCCGGTCGCGATCAACACGGCTCGGGCCTTCAGCTCCAGCGTGCCGCCCGCTTCCGCGCCGCTCGCGCTGCGCGTAAGCATTGCGACGATGCCCTCTTCGAACGCGATCTGCCACACGACGCACCGCGCGAGATGCCGCGCGCCGCTTGCCACGAAACGCTCGACGAGCGCGCGTCCAGCGGCGTAGTCGTCGCCGAGCAGGCGTGCGTCGGCGAGCGGCGATTCGGCGACATTGCGATAAATCTGTCCGCCGGGCGCTTCGCCTTCATCGGCGACGACGACGCACAGGCCCGCCGCGCGGGCTTCGATGGCGGCGGCCATGCCGGCCGGTCCCGCGCCGACGATCAGCAGGTCGCAGGACGTCTGCGTCATGCGAGCCTCGCGCGGCCGGCCATCGAGCGCACGCGCATGCCTTCGCGCACGCGCGTCATGCACGCCTGCTGGTTCGGCACGTCGTCGATTTCGACAAGGCAGTCGAAGCACACGCCCATCATGCAGAACGGGCCGCGTGCCGCGCCGGTCACGGGTGTCGCGCGGCAAGCGGCCTGCCCGCTTTCCAGCAGCGCGGCGGCGACGGAGTAATGGCTCGGAACGTGCCGCGCTGCGCCGTCGATATGAATGCGGACAGTCGCGGCAGCGCGAGCGGTGAGAGGTTCAAACATGGTGTGCATCGGTCGAATTCGAAAAGCGCGTGGCGACGAACGGCAGAAGGACCGGCGGCTTTGCGCCGCCCGCGATCCACGGCGCGATGACGTCGGCGTGCGCGGCGGCGAGCGTGACGCCGCTGTGGCAGATGGCGAGAAACGCGCCGGGATGCGCGCGCGACTCCTCGTAGACCGGCAGGCCGTCGGGCGTCATGATCCGCAGCGCGCCCCACGCCCGCACGATGCGCGCGTGCGCGAGCACCGGAAACGCCGTGCGGGCGCGGCGCGCGATGTCGGCCATGACGGCGCGCGTCTGGCCGTCGTCGAAGCCGGCGTGCTCGGCCGAGTCGCCGAGCAGCACGGAGCCTTCGGGCGTCTGCCGCACGACGAGCGTCGGATAGTCGAGAAACGGCGCGAGGCGCTCCGTCACCATGATCTGTCCGCGCAACGGCGTGATCGGCGCGTGCATGCCGACCATCGGCGCGAGGCGCAGATTGTCGAGGCCCGCGGCGAGCACGACGCGCCCCGCGTCCAGCACGCCCGACGCCGCGACGACCTCGAACCCGCTCGCGCGCGGACGAATCTCGCGCACTTCGTTGCTCGGCAAGTAGACGCCGCCGTGGCGCTGGAACGCCTGCTGCATCGCCCGCAGCGTGTAGAGCGGACTCGCGTGGCCGTCGTTCGGCGAATAGAGGCCGCCCGCCAGCGCGCTCGATGCCGCCGGAATGCGCTGCTTGAGCGCGTGCCGGTCGAGCACGTGATAGTCGAGCGAGGCGTCCTGCGCGCGCAGCGATTCGAGCAGGCGCTGGCCGGCTTCGAGTTCTTCTGCCGTCTCGCACAACTCGATGCCGCCCGGCCGCTCGAAACCCGTCTCGACGCCCGTTTCGCGGCGCAACTGCGCGGCGAACGCGCCCCAGCGTTCGGACGATTCGCGCGACCACTGCGCGTACGGCAGGCATCGTCCGCCCTTGCCTTGCACCCAGACGAGGCCGAAGTTGCCGCGCGCCGCGCGAAACGCGGAATCCGCGCCATCGCAGACGGCCACGCGCTGGCCGCCACGCGCGAGCCCGTAGGCGATCGCCATGCCGACGAGTCCGCCGCCGATCACGACGAAATCGAAGGCGAGTCGTCCGGTGTTATGGCGTGTCGATTCCTGCATTCGCTGCTCGTTCCCGCATCAGTTATGTGCCCGATGCAAGGGTGCTGCGTGCAAAAAGGGGCGTCAAATGACGAATCTTTCGTCATCTATAATCCAATGTTATGACCGCCTCCGACCTCCGCCTGCGTCAGATCGAAGCCTTTCGCGCCGTGATGCTGCGCCACACGGTGACGCGCGCCGCGGCATCGCTGCATGTCTCGCAGCCCGCCGTGAGCCGCCTGATCGCCGATCTGGAAAGCCGCGTCGGGTTCGTGTTGTTCGAGCGTCAGCAGGGCAGGCTCGTCCCGACTGCCGAGGCGCGCGTGCTCTTCGAGGAAGTCGAGCGCGCGTTCGTCGGACTGGACCGCATCACGCAGGCGGCGCAGCAGATTCGCGCGATGCGGCGCGGGTCGCTGCGCGTGGCCGGGTCGCCCGCGGTCGCGCTCGATCTGCTGCCGGCCGTGATCGCGCGCTTCGTCGAGACGCATCCGGGCATCGACGTGACGCTGCTCGCGCACAGCGCGACCACGGTGGTCGACAAAGTGGCGTCCGGACAGTGCGATGTCGGGCTTATCGCGGAGCCGATTCCGCATCACGCGGTGCGCAGCGAGCGTCTTGCCGCTGCGGTCATGCGCTGTATCGTGCCGCGCGGACATCGGCTGGCGCGCAAGGCTGCGTTACGCCCCGCCGATCTGCGCGGCGAGCGCTTCATTTCGTTTCCGCTGAGCTTCGATGCGCGAAGCGCGATCGACCGCGTCTTCGTCGATCACGACGTGAGCCGCGATCTCGTCATCGAGGCGCAGCTTTCGCAAGCCATCGTCGCACTGGTGGCGAACGGCGCAGGCGTCGCGCTGATCGATCCGGTCACCGCCGCGTATGCGCGTCAACGCGTGGCCGTAAAGCCGTTCGAGCCCGCCGTGCCGGATCATTTCTACATTGTCACGCCCGCGTCGCAGCCGCTCTCCGTCGCATGCGATGCATTCGTCAGCGACATGCGCCAAGCATTTTCAGCACTTATTGCGGGCTGAGGCGCCAACCGTCAGACCCCCCAAGGAACGCGGGATGCTGCATGCAACCGGATTTCCAACCTTCCGGACATGCCCATGCGAATCAAACTCAAGCCTCTCGATCAACAGACGATTGTCCTCACCGGCGCGACCAGCGGGATCGGTCTTGCCACCGCCCGGCGCGCGGCGAAGGCAGGCGCGCGGCTCATGCTCGTGGCGCGCGACGAAACCGCGCTTGCCGTCCTCGCCGACGAACTCACGAGCGACGGCGCGCCCGCCGTCGCGTACACGGCCGCGGATGTCGCCGACGAAAGCCAGCTTCAGGCCGCCGCCGATGCCGCCATCGACCGCTTCGGCGGCTTCGATACGTGGATCAACAACGCGGGCGTCTCGGTCTACGGCCGCATCGCCGATGTCTCGCTCGAAGACCAGCGCAAGCTCTTCGAGACGAACTACTGGGGCGTCGTGAACGGCTCGCGCGTGGCGGTCAAACACTTGCGCGAACGCGGCGGCGCGCTCATCAATCTGGGCAGCGAACTATCCGATGTCGCGGTCCCGCTGCAAGGGCCGTACGTCGCTTCGAAGCACGCGGTGAAGGGCTTCACGAACTCGCTGCGTCTCGAACTCAAGAACGAGAAGGTGCCGGTGTCGGTGACGCTCATCAAGCCCGCGGGCATCGACACGCTGTTCGTCGAACACGCGAAGAACTATCTCGACGAAGAGCCGAAGCTGCCGCCGCCGGTCTATGCGCCGGACGTCGTCGCGAAGGCGATTCTTCACGCGGCCGTGCGTCCGGAGCGCGATATCTATGTCGGCGGCGCGTCGCGGGCGATGGCGAGCTTCGGTCAGAGCGCGCCGCGTCTCTATGATGCGATCGCGAGCCTGTTGGGCGTGAAGGCGCAATCGAAGGGCGAACCGAAGCAAAGCGGCGATGCGCTCTACGAAGGCGGCGGCGATCTGCGCGAACGCTCGGGCAAGAACGGCCGCGTGCGCGAATTCAGCCTGTACACCGGCGCGCGCCTGCAACCGGCGGGGGCGCGCGCGGCATTGACCGGCGCGGCTGCCGTGCTGCTCGTAATGATGGCGCGGCGCTATGTGCGCCAGACGCGCGACGCTTATTGACTAACCAGGAGTCGACCATGTACCGACTGAGCCGCTGTGTCGCCGCCGCAAGCCTCGCATTTGCATTCGTCGCGCAATCCGCGCTTGCGCAAGACCCCACGGGCGATGTCGCCGCGAGCGAGCGTCACGGCGGCGCGCGGCTGCAACTCGTCGCGCGATTCGAACATCAGGTCACGGGCGTGACCGTCTCGCCGACGGGCCGCACCTTCGTCAATTTCCCGCGCTGGACGGAGGACGCGCCGATCTCGGTGGCGGAACTCGGCGCGAGCGGCGACCTGCGGCCGTTCCCGGACGCCGAGTGGAACGCGTGGCGCAACGCGCGCCGCGACGAGATTTCGCCTCAGGATCACTGGGTGTGCGTGCAGTCGGTCGTGGCGGACAAGCAGGGCAATCTCTGGGTGCTGGACCCCGGCGCGCCGGCGCAGTCGCTCGTCGTGCCGGGGGCGCCGAAGCTTGCGCAGATCGATCTCGCGACGAACCAGATCGCGCATGTGTTTCACTTCGATGAGAGCATCGCGCCGCAAGGCAGCTATCTGAACGACGTGCGCCTGAGCCCGGATGGCCGCTTCGTCTACATCACCGATTCCGGGGCGCATGGCGCGATCGTCGTGATCGACCGGACGACGGGCGTCGCGCGGCGGCTTCTGGACGGCGATCCGAGCACGCAGTCGGACAAGACTGTGACCGTGACCGTCGACGGCAAGCCGCTGCGTCAGACCGATGGCCGCGGCGTGAACTTCTCGGCCGACGGCATCGCGCTCACGCCCGACGGCCGCTATCTGTACTGGCAGGCGGTGAAGGGCAAGACGCTGTATCGCATCGCCACCGACGCGCTGCAGAATCCGCAACTGAGCGCGCAGCAGATGTCGTCGCGCGTCGAGACGGTGGGCATTGACGGGCCGGCGGATGGGTTGCTTTTCGACCGGCGCGGCCGGCTGTATGTGTCGGGCGTCGAGGATCACGCGGTGCGCGTGCGCGAGGGCGACCGGCTCTGGACGCTGCTGCGCGATCCGCAGTTGCGCTGGCCCGACACGTTCACGCAAGGACCGGACGGCACGGTGTATGTGACTGACTCGCGCATTCCGGACATGAGCTGGTTCAAGCCCGATAACCCGATCGCGCTGCCGACTTCGTTATATGCGATTCGGCGGAGGTGAGTCGGTGCCGTTTATAGATCGGCGGATGGCGGCGCGCTGCATGGATCGCCGCATTCGTCGCACTCGATCTGCTTTCGCGCGTCCTGTCCGCTCGCACGCGAGTGTCCTCGGCCACGGCCGCCCCGCATTGCCGCCGTCTGCTCGTCGCGTCGCTTCAAAAGCTCGCGCACTAAATCACGAAAGCAAGGCCAGCAGCCCACAGGTCAAAGCACGACCGCCGAACGCGTGAAACACACCCCTGGTTCGACATTTGCTTGACATCCTCCGCATAGGGCCGCAAAGACCGTGTTAATCAACAAGACCGGCCGCGAACACGACAAAAACGGAGAACGACCATGGGGCTGATGCCGCTCACCCTCGAATGGCGCGACGTCTTCATACGCCTGCTGCTGGCCGCGGTGGCAGGCATCCTGATCGGCTTCGACCGGGGCGAATCCGGCAAGGTCGCGGGCCTGCGCACGACGCTGCTCGTCTGCCTCGCCGCGTGCCTCTCGATGCTCGAAGTCAACGCGCTGCTGTCCCAGTCCGGCAAGACGCCGGAGTCCTTCGTTCAGATGGACGTGATGCGCCTGCCGCTCGGCATCCTGTCGGGCGTCGGATTCATCGGCGCGGGCGCCATCATGCGCAAGGACGGACTCGTCAAAGGCGTGACGACGGCCGCGACCCTGTGGTTCGTGACGGTGGTCGGCCTGTGCTTCGGCGGCGGACAACTCGGGCTCGGCGTCGCGGGCGTCGTGCTGGGCATCGTCGTGCTGTGGTTCATGAAGGCAATCGAAGTGCGGATTCCGCGCGAAAATCAGGCACAACTGAAGATCACCTACGAGCCCGGACGCTTCTCGAAGGAAGCGCTCATCGAATCGATGCGCGCGCGCGGTTGCCGCCTCGCCGCCGTGGCTGGAGCGTCGGGACAGCCGGGGAATCGCGTCGAGGAGCGTTACGAGGTGCGCTGGTACGGCGCGCCGAATGCGCGTGAATTGCCGCCGTTCGCCGAATGGGCGATGAAGGCAGGCGCGGCGCAGACCGAATGGTCCCTCACGCGCTAAAGCAATAGCGGCGCGCGGCGTCGTTCAAAGTTCGGGCGTCTTGAGATCCGCGTCGACGATCTGCTTGCCGCGCGTCTGCGCGGCGTTCTTCGCGGCATCCTTGGAATCGAACGGGCCGAGTTCCTCGGCGCCATCGAAGGGATAGAGCAGGCGCGCATCCGTCAGCCGCACCACCTTCAGCGTGCCGACGAAGCCGCCGCTCACGTGCGGTCGATACGACGCGTACACCGCGTAGTCGTCTTCGTTGAGGCCGGGCTTGGCCGCATGGTCCTTCTTCCACGGGAACAAGACGAGCTTCGCGCGTCGCGAGACCGGTTCTTTCATGGCCGGGATCATTGAGAAAGGAGTCGACGCAGCTATTAAGCATTCGCTGTGCCGAACTCCGATGACCACGCGGCGCAGTGCGGAACCGGCCGCGCGGGGCGTCAGCTCTTCAGGTCGTCCGGCACCTTGCCGCCGTTCTCGGCGAGCTTCTTCATCACTTCCTTGTGCAGCCAGATGTTCATGGATGCGGAGTCGTCCGTGTTGCCCGTGTAGTGCAGCTCGGTTGCGAGTTCCTTGCGCGCCTGAAGGCTGCTGTCGAGGTCGAGCAGCTTCATCAGGTCGACGATCGACGTGCGCCAGTTCAGATTGGCGCCGTGCTGCTGCTGCTTCTGCGAGAGGATGGCGTCGACATCCACTTCAGGCATCGGCGTGACGGGCGGACGCGCGGGCTCGGCGCCCGACGTGGCCGGCGCCGCCGACGTCGCGGTCGGGCTGGCTTGCGCCGCTGCTGTCGCGCCGCCCGCTGCATTGTTCGCGGCAGGCGGTGTCGCGCCGCCCGATGCGGTGGCGGCCGGGTGATCGTGCGGGAAAATCTTGTTCAGAATGGTCGAAAAAATGCTCATCAGGTTCTCCTATCGAAAGAATGAAAATGCGCGCCGGCCGCGCTGCCGCGGCCGCCGCGACGGAAAGAATTTCAACTCTCCTGACCCACCGCCTTCGATACGGCTGCGGGAATTTCGTATTCCTGATCGGGCAACGCGTCGAGCGCGTTCGTGACCTCCTCGCTCGCGCCGTTGCTGCGAGCGGTGTCGAGGAGCGTCTGCTTGTCGGCGGGATAGTCGATGCCTTTCAGCGCCTTCTGCATGTCGATGAACATGCTGTTCGATCCGCCGGACTGGTTGTTCGCCATTCTCATCTCTCCTGTGAAGTGTGTTTGCAGCCGCGACTGACGCCGCGGCGCCTGACTACTGGCTCGCGCCTGCGGGCGCGTCGCTCGCGGCGGTCGCGGGGAAGCTCGCCGCGGCCGGCGCCGACGCCATGGGCGCGGAACCCATCGACGCGGATGCGGCCGCCGCCGACGTATCGCTTGCCGCGCCGCCGCCGGCTCCGCTGCTCGCGTCGCCGCCGCGCTTGCAGCCCGCCGTGAGCGACAGTGCGACGAGCAGCGCGGCGAGCGTTGCAACCCGGGTTGTGCTGTTCCTGACCATGCTTTCGTCCTCCGTGCTTCGTGCTGCGTTATGGAATCACGACGACCCGCTCACGTCCCTGAACGGGACTTCGACGAGCGTCGTCTGCACCGACGTGCCGCTTTCCCACGCATTCGCGCCTTCCGCGATGTCCGGCACCGGAATGCCGTAGCGTCTGCGCTTGCGGTCTTCAGACGAGACGCCGAGACGCGCGTCGCGTTCGGCGACCATCGCCTCGTTCACCTGACCGTCCTGCGTGAAACCCATCATCAGTTGCGGCGGGCCGTACGGAAAATCGTCGCGGTCGATCTGCCATGTATGAAACGTCTTGCCGTACGTCGACACGAGGTCCTGGAAATAGGCGCGCTCGGCGAGTTCCGGAATGCCCGGTGCAATCAGAGTGCCGGACTTCACTTCGTAGTGGTGGCTGTGCCACAGGCGTTTTTCTTCCGCCGGCAACTGCCTGAACCGCTCTTCCGAAATGATGTATTCGATGCCGATGAGACGCGCGTCCGGCCGGTTCGAATCGAAGATCACGCATTGATGCAGGTCGTGCCGAAGATGAATGCAGAAGTGATGCGCCTCGACCTGGCGGCCCATGTCGTCCGCATACATGTGAAAGCCGTTGAGCCACGTACTCATGGCCGAAAGCGGATACTTCGGCTGCATGACGCCCGATGTGAGGTCGAGCAGTCGATGCTTGGCGGAATGACCCTCGCCCACGCGCGAGATGGCATTCGCGCGGCGTCCGATCAGAACGCCTGCCGCCGCCGCGAGACCGGCGACGACGCCCGCCGCGAGCGGCATGAAGGCGTCCGATCCGCTGGATTCGCTTGCTCCGCTCAATTCGTTCGACAGTTCACGCCGGTTGCGCATCGATGCCTCCGTTCCTTCGCATGGCTCCTTCGGGTGAACGAAGCAATCACCGTTCCGGCGCAATGCGTCGCGCACGCTGCGAGCTAAGGCACCGCGATTGCTTGACGGTGGCCGTGCGGCACGGGCCGCTTCTCGCGACGCCATGACGCGCCGCGACGGCTCGCTGCAACGAGCACTTCCCGACACCGAATCATCAGGAGATCGACATGAGCACGTCATCGCAAAACGGCAAGCCGGAACAGTCCCAGAACGGCAACGACGAAGCGCAAAGCGGCAGCGACGAAACCTTCACGACCGACATCTCCGAAACCGACGACGAAGGCACGACCGTGCGCGAAGCCGAAGTCAAGGCGGACGACTTGTCCGAAGTGAAACCCTCGGGCGGCGGACAGTCGTAAGCGCCGCGCGACCGGTCAACGCAGGGATCGAGCCGCCATGCGCGTTCATCATCTGAATTGCATTTCGAGTTGTCCGCTCGGCGGCAAGCTCTTCGACGGGCGCACGCCGAGCCTCCTGCGTCGCGGCGAACTCACCTGCCATTGCCTGCTGATCGAAACGAACGACGGACTCGTGCTCGTCGATACAGGCTTCGGCCTGCGCGATGTCGCCAATCCGCAGAGCCGCCTGAGCACGTTTTTCCTGTTCATGCTTAAGCCCGATTTCCGCGAGGAAATGACGGCGGTGCGGCAGATCGAGCGGCTCGGCTTCAGGGCGAGCGATGTGCGCCACATTCTGATGAGTCATCTTGACTTCGATCACGCGGGCGGACTCGACGACTTCCCGCAGGCGACGGTTCATATGCTGCAAATCGAGCGCGACTATGCGCTCGCGCAGAAGACGTGGCTCGACCGGCAGCGGTTTCGTCCGCAGCAGTGGTCGACGCGCGGCAACTGGAAAGTGCATCGCGCGGACGGCGAGAAGTGGCGCGGCTTCGACAGCGTGCGGCCGCTGCCCGGCTTTCGCGACGACATCGCTTTCGTGCCGCTGCCCGGCCACACGTTCGGGCACGCGGGCATTGCCGTGCGCAAGGATGACCGGTGGCTGTTGCTCGCGGCCGATGCGTATTTCTTCCACACCGAGATGGACGCCGAGCGGCCGCGCTGCACGCCGGGCCTCGCGTTCTATCAGTGGATGCTGGAGAAGGACCGCGCGGCCCGCCTGCGTAATCAGGCGCGGCTGCGGGAACTGTGCCGCACGGCGGGTTCGGAGCTGACGGTGTTTTGCAGCCACGATCCGTTCGAATTCGAGCGCTTGGCCGGACGCTCGCCGGGCATTCCGGCGGAGCATCTCGTGATGGCGTGAGGCGATAACGTGAAGCGATGACGTGAAGCGGGCACGGGATTCGCTCATCGAGGGCATGACACGACGCGTTCGATCACACGCATCCGCACACGTTGCGCGATCCGCACGCTCCGCCTGGCCTGCGCTCGCGGTAGCGGGCACCTGCGCGCTTGCGGCCTGGGCGGCCGTCGAATGGAAGCGGCTCAGGCGCACGCCCGCGCTTTCCGAAGCCAGCGCGAACGCAGGCATCACCGCGCGCACGACGCAGGCCGGTCCTTACCGCATGTTTTCGCGGCACGCGTTGCGCGGAGGGCGTGGCTCGCGCGTGCCGGTCGTGCTCGTGCACGGCCTCGTCATTTCGAGCCGCTACATGGAGCCGCTCGCGCTCGCCCTGCGCGATGCCATCGACGGCCTCGACGTTCACGCGCCGGATCTTCCCGGCTTCGGCGAAAGCCCGACGCGCGAGCGCGCGCTCACGGTGCCCGAACTCGCCGATGCGCTGCGCCTGTGGCTCGCGGCGCGCGGCATCGACAAGGCCGTGTTCATCGGCAATTCGTTCGGCTGTCAGATACTCGCGGAGTTCGCGGCGCGCTTTCCCGGCTGCGTCGACAAGCTCGTGCTGCAAGGGCCGACCGTGGACCGCGCGGCGCGTTTTCTGCCCGTGCAGATGTTGCGCGACTGGCGCAACGGGCGGCTGGAACGGGCGCGGTCGGCGGCGGCGCTCGGGCGCATCGACTATGCGAAAGCCGGACTCTTGCGCGCCTTCGCGACGATGCGCGAGCTCGTGCGCGACCGCATCGAGGACAAGCTCTCGCGCGTGCAGGCGCCGACGCTCGTCGTCGTGGGTTCGCGCGATCCGGTGGTGCCGCTCGCATGGGCGCGCGAAGTCGCAGAGCGCTTGCCGCATGGCGAGCTGCTCGTCATCGAAGGCGGCACGCATACGCTCAACTATGTGTATCCGCATAGCATGGCGCTCGCCATTCGCCCGTTTCTGCTCGATGGCGTCGATGGCGTCAACAGCGACAAGGGAGCCGCGCGCGCATGACGAGACCTCCACCCGGCATCGCGCGTTTCGATTCCGCCGCCGGCATGGTGCAGGCGCTCGCGGCGTCGCTGCATGGCGAGCGGTTCACGAGTCCGAGCCAGTCGCCGCTCTTCGACAGCCTGATGCCCGCGCTGAACCAGTTGCCGCGTCGGCCGCGCGAATGGGCCTACTCGATCGGCGGCATGACCGAGGGCATCGCGCCGCGCGCGGCTCGCAAGCTGGATGTGGAAGGCATCGGCGAATGGATTGCGGGACTGTATCCGCAACGGACCTTCGATGCCGCGTTCATCGGCTCGTCGAATGGCGCGCTCATGCATCTGGCCGCCGCGATGGGCGTGCCGTGGCTGCCGCAGACGTTCATGTGTCCGGTGCGCGCGCCGTTTTCCGATCCCGACGACGCAGAGCGCGGCTTTCGCGAAGGCTTGCGGATCGTCGAGGACTTGCTCGCCGCCGATCCGCGCATCGCCGTGCATCACATGCAGGACCCGAATCAGGACCGGCTGATGTTGTCCGCGATGAGCTACTTCCGGCTGAAGATGCGCGCGTTGCCGCTGGCGTATCGCGAGTTCCTGCTGCGCAGCCTCGCGCCGAACGCGACCATTTATATCAACACCTGCACGCGCGACTGGCCGGTCACGCGCACGAGCGACCGGTCCGTGTATCAGTTCGGCGCGCTCGGCGGCGCGACCGAGGCCGAGTACTTCGAAGGCAGTCCGCGCGTGACCGAGTATCTGCGTCGCTACCGCTCGCGCTGGCCGCGATGGCAACCGCCCGCGCCGACCGAGCGCGCGCCCGAGGCCGAATGGGGCTTCGATGCCGCGCTGACCGAGAGCATCGTGGCGCTCGCCCGCGAGAAGAACTGGCGCGTGGTGGAAATGCGCTTCGACGAGCCCGAGTCGTTGAGCTTCGTCGCGGCGCGGATGATTCGCGACTGGTATCGCAGCATGAACGTGGAAGCGGCGCGGCTCGTCGTCGATTCGTTCATTCTGATGGACCCGTACACGACCTTGCGCCTTCGCGCGGTTCCGCTGTGGCTCGTGTTCTGCACGGACCCGTCCGCTGAAACGCTGCGGCGCTTTCTGGATTCCGAATCGTTCGATGAGATCGACCTGATGCTGTTCTCGCACGGCACGGAAGGCGTCGGCGTGACGCCGATTGCAAAGTGGCGCGCGTTGCTCGAACGAAGCAGGCGAGAAGGGCGCTTTCTCGGCGTCGATACGCGCCGCTATCCGCGCGACTTCGCGACGTTCGCGCGCTTCGGCCGGGCGCTCGCGGAACTCGGTCCGCAAGCCGACCCGCCGCCGCCGATGACGCTATCGCAATTCGAAGCCGGCCTGCGCGCGCACGGCCCGCGTCACGGCGTGCAGATGCGCCAGTTGTGACGAGGCACGCAGCTTGCATGGACAAGACGCGCTAATAGACATCGCAGGAGAAAGCGGCCATGAAAGGACAACCGACCGAAAACGCAGAGCGTCAGGACGATCAGAGCGATCAGAGCGATCCGCGTATCGACAACCCGAAGGCGTCGCCGACATCGAATGCCGAGAAGGACCCCGACGAGTGGGTGACCGGCGACGAGCCGATGACGGGCGCGCAGGCGTCATATCTGAAGACGCTTTCCGAAGAGGCGAAGGAGCCGTTCGACGCGTCGCTGTCGAAAGCGGATGCGTCGCGCAGGATCGACGAGCTTCAGGCGAAGACGGGCAGGGGACAGAAGTCCTGACCGCCCGCCGCGCCGCCCGGCGCGAGAGCGCGGCGGCGCGTCGTCAGAACTTGTAGCCGACCGAGAGGAAGCTCACGATCGGGTTGAGCTTGATCTTCGATTCGCTGCGCACCGTGCCGACGGCCGATTGCGTTTCCAGACGCGCGCGCGCCGACAGCCACATGTACGACAGCGAGAACGACGCCGACCAGTGGTCGGTGAAGTTGTACGTGAAGCCGGCGTTGGCCACGGGCGCGAACGAACTGCTGAGGCTCACGGTCGTGGGGCCGGTCAGCGCATTGCCGAACTGGCTCGAATAGAGAAATGCGCCGTTCGCCATCGGCGAGGTGAGCTTCGTATCCGAGAACCACACGTACGCGCCGCCCGCCGCGATATACGGACGGAAGCGGCTTTGCGCGCTGCCGAAGTAGTACTTCAGCAACAGCGTCGGGCTCCATTCTCGCGCCGAACCCAGCTTGCCGATGGCGCCGAGCGTGCCCGTGCCGTCGAGATTGAACTTCGGCGGCACGCCCATCACGGCTTCAGCGGCGATATGGTCGGTGAAGAAGTAGGTCGTCGTGACCGCGAAGGTGTCGGCATTGCTCACCGACGCGCCCGCGTCCGGCTGCGTCATCGTCTGACCCAGCGCGTTGATCTTGAACGGCTCGCTGGAATCCTGCGGCGAGAAGTGCATCCACCCCGCGTTGACGACGATATTTCCCGCCGCCTGTGCGTGAGCGCCGCCGACACATAAGGCAGCGGCCGCCGCACACGCGATTTGCTTCGTTTTCATTCTTCTTGTCCAGATAGGGTACCGGTCCTGCGCAGCGCGCCTTCGCGCTGCGCGGGCCATCATTTGCCGCAACGGCGATGCTCGCGGTTAGAGGCAGCAGTCGAGGCTCATCTTGAAGTACTCGTAGCTCATCGCGATGCTGCGCTTGACCGCATGCACTTCGTCGACGCCCGGCGCATTGCCGAGCAGCGTCGCGACGATTTCGAGCGCTTCCCACGGATGCGCGTCGTCGTAGTGCGCGTGCAGGCTGAGCCAGCGCATCGCCTTGCGGCGGATCGATACCGGAAAGCTGTTCGCGTACGTGTCCGTGCTGCACACGAGCGTGGACCATTCGCCGGTCACGCCTTCGATCGCGAAGTTGGTCGCCGCGATGCTCGCCGCGAGCGCGTCCGTGCTGCTGCTCTTCCAGCACCAGTGGCTGAGCGCGTAGGCGAGCGACGGACCGTTCGCCTTCATCAGGTCGCGCTTGCTCACGTCGTGCGCGGCAGCCCAGTCGACCCAGTAGTCCGCGTGGTTCTGTTCGACGCGGATATTGCGCGTGAGATAGCGCCGCGCGAGGTCTTCGCCGCGCGAGTGCCCGTAGCGGACCTTTTGCAGGTTCATCGCCATGTATTGCGGAAACTGCTCGACGACGGGCCAGCCGTTGACGAGGAACGCTTCCGCCTGACGCGGCTCGAGCTTGGCTTCGCGCATCGCCGCGAAAATGGGATGCGAGACGACGGCCAGCTTTGCTTCTTTGGTTTCGGCCAGCACATCGCCGAGCCAGGCCGGGTAACTTGCGATGTCTTTCAAATCGCCCACCCGCTGAAAAGTCGGATCCAACGTGTTCTCCTGATTAGATGTTGATAGGTTCGACATGCTGTGCCCAAGGCGCGGGGCGCCCAACATGGAACCCCTGAACGAAATCGACGCCCATCTCGCGCAATGCGCGCAGAATCGCTTCGCTTTCGACATACTCCGCGATCGTCAGACGGCCCATCGAATGGCCGATGTCGTTGATCGCGGCGACCATGTCGCGATTAACGGCATCTTTGAGCATGTCCTTGATGAAACCGCCGTCGATCTTGATGTAGTCGACCGGCAAGTGCTTCAGATAGCCGAACGACGACATGCCCGCGCCGAAGTCGTCGAGCGCGAACTTGCAGCCGCGCTTCTTCAACTCGCGGATGAAGCGCGCGGCCGCGGCGAGATTGGCGACGGCGGTGGTTTCGGTCACTTCGAAGCAGATCGCCGAGGGCGCGACGCCGCTGATGGCGAACTGCTCGTTAAGGAACTGGAGGAAGCGTTCGTCGCCGATCGACGCGCCCGACAGATTGATCGCGTACTGCATGCGATAGGACGGCGGCGTGTTCGCGAGCGTCGAGAAGACCGCGCGCACGACCCAGCGGTCGATGGCCGACATGAGGCCGTAGCGTTCGGCGGCCGGCATGAAAAGGCCGGGCGGCACGATATCGCCGCGTTCGCCGACCATGCGCAACAGGATTTCGACGTGCTGCTCCGGTTCTTCGTGTCGGCCGGCACGCGGGTCGGTGGCCTGAATGTCCTGCGCATACAGGCAGAAGCGGTCGTTCGCGAGCGCGTCCTTGATGCGGCCGCACCACGACATTTCGCTCGCATGGCGCGTGAGTTCCTTGTCGCCGGGCACAGCCAGATGCACGCGGTCGCGGCCGCGCTCCTTCGCGAGATAGCAGGCGATATCGCCGTAGCGCATCGCGGTTTCCACGTCGAGCCCGGTCTGCCGCAGATCCACCACGCCGATGCTCACGCTCGTCGACAGGCGATGCGTCTCCCATGACCATTCGAACGCCGCCACGTCCTTGCGCAAGCGCTCCGCGATCTGCATCGCGCGATGCTTGTCGCAATTGCAGAGCAGCGCGCCGAACTCGTCGCCGCCCAGGCGGCCGAGCACGTCTTCTTCGCGCAGGCATTGTTCGATGAAGAGCGCGACTTCGCGCAGCATCGCGTCGCCGGCGGCGTGACCGTAGGTGTCGTTCACGACCTTGAACTGGTCGAGGTCGAGCATCATCAGCATCTGCGCGCGATGCGAGTCGTCCACATCCGACTCGGGATCGAGCGCCGTGCTGAGGCGCCGTTCGAATTCGGTGCGGTTCAAGAGTCCGGTGAGGCCGTCGTGCGTCGCCTGCCACGCGAGGTTCGAGACGTACTCGCGCTCGCGCGTCATGTTCCTGAGCAGCAGCACGACGCCCGTCAACGTATCGGACGTGTCGCGCACGAGCGACGTGATCGCCTGCACGACGATATCCTTGCCCAGCGCGTTCGTGAGAATGAGGTCGCCGCCGGCTTCCTCCGGCTCCGCGCCCTTGAGCGCTTCGTCGATCACATCGACCGGGCGGCGATCCCATTCCCGCGCCACCGTGACGAGCGCGCCCAGCGGCCGGTTCACGCACGCAGCGGCTTCGCGGCAGAAGAGCTTCTCGGCGGCGGGGTTGATGAACTCGACGAGACCCGACGGCCCCACGGAAATCACCGCCTCGCCGATGGAGCCGAGCGTCGCCTTCGCGCGCGCCTCGCTTCGTCGCAGCGCGTTCTCGGTTTCGAGCCGCGCGGTGATGAAGCGTCGCGCATACCACGCCGACAGACACACGAGTAGCACGGCGACCACGACGTTCACGGTGAACAGCAGCATCGCCGTCTGGCGGAACGCCGAGCCGAGCACGTCGGCGAATGCGCGCGAGATCGGCGCAATCGAACCGTTGATGTTCCACACTTCGTTGGTGAGGCTTTCCACTTCGCCGCGAGCCGCGGGGCCGCTTCTGACGGCGTCGCGCAGCTTCCTGCCGGCATCGGTGAGCTGGTCGACGAGCAGATCGCCCGCCGTCCAGTACGCGACGGCTTCCTGGAAGTAGCTCGCGCGCCGGAAGGTGCGGAACACCCAGATCACCGCGCCGACGTCGGCGGGATAGACGCCGCTCGCGAGCAGCGCCGCGCGCGCCTCGGGCACGTTCGGGTTGGGCCGGTCGAGCGCGAGCCGCGCGCGCTTCAGGCTGAGCGGATACGCGATCGCGTCTTCGTATTGACGGAACGCCTGTTCGTCGCCGGTCTGCGCATAGCGCGCGAGATAGAAAACGGCGTCCTTCTGTCCTTTGGACCAGGTGCTTTCACCGCCGATATACGCGCGCACCGACGACATGATGGCGAGACTCGTCGCCGCCATCGCCAGAAGGGAGATGACGACCGCGAGAAACGGCCAGATCGTGTTGAATAGTTGCCGGTTTGTCGTCTTGGGGGCAACGCGCATGTTTACCTTCTTGTTGTTCGCTTGATACGTCTTGAGCGATGCGACTGCTGGCCCGAGTAACGACCACGCCGACCGGACTATCCGGTTAATTCACCCTCATCCGGAATATCGGCAGCAGGCGTCCGGCCTTGAGGGCCGAGCGGCGTTGGCAAACGTTTGGTGCGTTGAATGTTAATTATCGAATAACGTCGGGCGATTAAAGTCTGTGAGGTAAAAAGCGGTCCCTGCTGCGAGGGGAATCGGAAAGAAAGGATGATTAGCCGCGAGGATTAGCCGCGCGTGTCGATCCACTCGCGAGCCCATTGGCGCGAGTACTCGACGGCGTCGGCTTCGTTGGCGAAGTAATCCAGCGAGTAGAAGCGGTATTGCGCGTCGTGCTCGCTGGCGGAGTCGCGTTCGAGCAGGAGATCGGCGGAGAAAGTTTTGTCGCGAAGCGGATGCGCGAACGCGTGCACCGCATAACCGCGGTAATGTTGAGTCGTGTTCATTTTAGTTTTAAGGTCGTGGCTTTCCGTCGATGCGGAAAAAGCCGGAGGACAATGCGCCCTCGATAGACGCCAGAAAAAATCGTCTGGGCCGAAAGATCTGGCCGGAGATGGCCGAGAGATAAGCGGGGGACGGAGAAAGGCGAAGCGAGGAAAGCGGAAAAAACGCGGATATAACGCGGGGGCCTTGTGGCCCCCGCGCATGCTGCGTGTTACTGCGAACTACTGAATCAAGACTTACAGCGGCTTGATGTTCGAAGCTTGCATGCCCTTCGGGCCGCGCTTCGTTTCGAAGCTCACCTTTTGGCCTTCGGCCAGGGTCTTGAAGCCGTCGGCGCGAATCTCCGAGAAGTGCGCGAAGAGGTCGTCGCCGCCATTGTCGGGGGTGATGAAGCCGAAGCCCTTGGTGTCGTTAAACCACTTGACGGTACCGGTGTCCATGAAAATCCTGAAATAAAAATTGAAGATGCTCGAATAGAGCGGGGTGAAGCGGCAAGGAGGGAGTGGACAACGAATACCGGAGGAAAATCGGACTATTGATGAGCAGCAATCGACTTCTTGTACTTCAAGCGCTATTATGCCAATCCCAATCGAATCAGTCAACTATTTCTTCGACCCGATTCGATAAGAAGGCCCGGCCGCGCGCATGACGCGACCGGGCCGACCTCATGCTGCCGTTACAGCGGGTTCTTCTTGGTACCGGTCACGCCCGTGGTCCCTTCGAGGCCCGTGGTCGTGCCTTCCACGCCTGCGGTGCGTTCCACTTCCACTTCGGTGCCGCGAACCGTATCGGTGATCGTCTCCGTGCGGTTCGAGCTCTCCTTGCCGACGACCACTTCCTCGACGACGCGCGCCGTCTTCGCGACGACCGGCTGTTCAGCCGTTTCCTTGATCTCGACGAAGCCTTCCTTCAGATCCGCCGCCGTCGCGGGACGGTCCACTGCGCGGCGCTCGATGCTCGCGTGTTCTTCGTGCAGGTTCACGGACTCGCTGACCGGCGTTTCCGTCAGGCGCGAGTACACGCGCACGCCGCCCGTTTGCACTTCACGCTTGCCGACTTCGAGCGACTCCTGCACGACCGGGAAAGCCTGGCGTTCGGCTGCGATTTCATCCGCGGTGTAGGCGGGCGCGTTGCGGTCATAGCCCGTGTAGCCCGTATTGCGCCATTGAGCCACGCGCGAGTCGATGTCGATTGCGCCGGCCGCATACAGCGCGTCGCGCACGCGTTCGGTCTCCATTCCGTCCGGCACGTCCACCGACAGCAACGCGCTGCCGCGGCGCACCGCTTCCTGATAGTGACCGATCTCTTCCGGCCGGTCGTTGTCGCCGAAGAGGTTCTTGAAGAAGTGTTCGATGCGGCCCATCGCGCCTTCGTGCGCGTCGCCGACGGGACGGTCCGTCGCGACATCGCTCGTGGCGGCGCCGGTCGTCATCGACGAGCCGGCATCATTCGAATGCACGCTCATGTCCGCGCGCGCGATGCCTTCTGCTTCGAGGCGGGTCTGAGCGAGCTCGGCGTCCTGAAGCGTATTGAATACACCAATGATAGTCTGAGTCATAGCAGCATCTCCGAGAAAAAGGCGTACGCAAGCCGGGGTTGAAGCGCGTGCGATGAAGATCGCAACGGCCGTTCCCGCGCAACTCCCGAGCGTTCCTCAGCCTGCCTGCGGATCGCGCTTCCATTCGCCGTCCGGCCCCTCGCGCCGCTCTACGACGAGTTCCTCAGAATTCACAAGAACCTGGTGCACGACGTCCTGTTGCGTCTCGGTCGTCTTCACGTACACCTCTTCTTTCAAGGTGAGTTGCATCCTGACCACCGGCACATATTCGTATACCGGTATGACGAGCGTATCGCCTTCGCGACGCGGTTCACTGCGCTCCTCGACAGGCCGATTCACTGCCACGCGCCTCACTTCCACTTGCTGCGTGGAAAGGCGCATCGAGACGGGTTGCATCTCCTCATGCACGACCTTGCGCACGCGCACGGAGCCGGTCTCGGTCGTGCGCACGCCGACCGCGAGTTCTTCCTGTACCGCGGACAGGCGCACTTCTTCCGACGGCGGCGTGACGTTGGCCGGGGTATCGTCTGAGTTCATCGGCTTCTCCATCGCAGATTCGCGGAACGCTGATTCGTCCGCTCGAAGACGGCCGCCTCGCGCGGGTTGCGCAATGGCCATCCGAGCAACGGACCGCGCAAGCACTGTGCCGCTCGCGAGCGAGCGCAAGCCGATGCGCAGTCAGTCAATGTATCGGCGCGACCGTCCCGAGCTTCTCTGCAAGCATCCTTTCGTAGACGCCGAAGTGCAGGTCCACTTCCTCCTGCGTGACCGTCTGCACGAAGAGATTGATCTGCTCCGGCATGAGTCCGAACACGGCGGCGATAGCAGCTTCCAGTTGGGGCGCGCAGACGCGGTCTTCGGCGATCGTCGTTCCGACGGTGATGTCGTACACCTTCTCGTGCCGAAAGACGATCTCGACGATCCGCGCCCGGGCGCTCATGTTGTGATCCACCGCGAGGCGCGCCACCTCGGCGAGCTGATTCATGATCTCGGTGGGAAAGCCCCGGGTTGAACGCAGTTTGATGCGATGCCGTCCGAGCGTTCTCCAGTCGGTATCGAATTCCACGACATTCTCCTTGTGACCTGGTGCGCGGATGGTATGGGCGACGCCTCCATTTTCAAGCGCGCGAAGCGCACGCCCCGCCCCTTGAAAATCTCGCGGCGTTTCATATATTGACCTCGTAAAGGCAGCCGCTCGCCATGAGCGCTGCGTGTTTCAACCTTAATTGTCCGCGGCATGGGGCAGCTAAAGCTGAAGCGCATGGAGCTTCCCTCTTGCCGCCGGAGGAGAGCGAAAATGAACGAAGCATTCACTGCGGCCGATCTCTTCAGCGAACTGGAGAGAGTGCAGCGGCAACTGTCCAGCGTGTTCGACGGCTTTCCGAGAAGCCTGCGATCGAGCCGTCCCGGCGTGTTCCCGCCCGTCAACATCGGTTCGACCGATGACACCATCGAGATCGTCGCGTTCGCGCCGGGCCTCGACACCACGAAGCTCGACGTGTCCATCGACAAGGGCTTGCTCAACATCGCCGGCGAACGCACGACGCGCGAGCGCGACCTGCCCGAAGGCGCGCGCGAGTACGCGCAGGAGCGCTTCAACGGCACCTTCCGTCGCGTGATCGAACTGCCGCAGCAGGCCGATCCGGACAAGGTGCAGGCGCGTTATGTCGATGGTTGTTTGCTGATCTCGGTCGGCAAGCGCGAGGCATCGAAGCCGCGCGCTATCAGTGTCCAATGAGCTGTGAAATAACCCATGCAATGAGCGAAAGAAGAGGTGACATCATGAGCGACAACACTCAGATCGCGGAACGCGAAAAAGGCGCTGTGGCTCGTCAGGAGTCCAGCCAGGAACGGCGCCGCACGACGCTTGCGCCGAATGTCGATATCGTCGAGGACGTGCACGCCGTCACGTTGTGGGCGGACCTGCCGGGCGTATCGAAGGACCGGCTCGATGTGAAGGTGCACGACGGCAGTCTCATCATCGAAGGCGAGTCGGTCGTGCCGGTGCCGTCGAATCTGCGCCTCGCGCATGCGGAAGTGCGCGCGCCGTACTTCTCGCGCACGTTCACCGTGAGCGACGACTTCGATACGTCGAAGATCGAAGCGACGCTCAAGGACGGCGTGCTGAAGCTGACGCTGCCGCGCCGCGAGGAAGCCAAGCCGCGACGCATCGAAGTAACGGCCGCGTGAGGTCGTGACGTAGTGACGGGGCCGGCGCGACGCTGGCCCCGCTCGGCTTATTGCTGGCCGCTCGGGCGGCCTTCGTCGCGCAATGCTTCTTCGAGTTGTTCGAGCGTGTACGGCTTGCGCAGCGCCTGCCACTCGAAGCCCTGCGCTTCGTCATCGAGCACGCTGTCACCGGACGCGAAGATCACGCGCATGCCGGGACAACGCTCGACGGCGCGCCGCGCGAGTTCGGTGCCCGCCATGTCGGGCAGATTGACGTCGGTCAGCAGCACGTCGAAAGTGTCGTGCGCCAGCGCTTCGAGCGCTCCGCTTGCATTGGCCGTGCTCACCGCGCGATGGCCGAGCATCACGAGCAGCTCGCTCACCGCTTCGCGCGCGAAGCGGTCGTCTTCCACCACCAGCACGCGTTTCGCAACAGCGGGCGCGGGCGAAGGCTCCGGTTTGGCTTCGCTTGTTTGAGGTGTTTGATTCGGAGTGCCGAGCATCTGCCGGATCTTGGCGGCCAGATCTTCGCGGCTGTAGGGCTTGCTCAACAGTTCCACGCCCGGATCGAGGCGTCCGCCGTGAACGATCGCATTGTGCGTGTAGCCCGACGTGAAGAGCACGCGCAGATCCGGCTGCATCTTCACCGCGCGGCGCGCCATCTCGGGGCTCTTGAGCGAGCCGGGCATCACGACATCGGTAAAGACCAGATGGATGTGCACGCCGCTGCTCAACACGACGAGCGCCTGGTCGGCATTGTCGGCCTTGAGCACGTGATAGCCGAGGTCCGTCAGCATTTCGATGACGGTGGACTGCACCTTTTGGTCGTCCTCCACGACGAGTATCGTTTCCGTGCCGCCCGTCACCGGCGCGTTCCGCCACGTGGTGGGTTCGAGCGCCTCCACCAGCGATCGCGGCAAGTAGACGCGCACCGTGGTGCCGTGCCCGACTTCGCTGTAGATGCGGATATGCCCGCCGCTCTGCTTGATGAAGCCATACGCCATGCTGAGGCCGAGCCCGGTGCCTTCGCCTTCCGGCTTCGTGCTGAAGAAAGGATCGAATGCGCGCTCCAGCACTTCGGGCGGCATGCCGACGCCCGTATCGGTCACGCCGAGCATCACGTACTGTCCCGCCGGCACGTCGGAAAGCGTGCGCACGTAGCGGTCGTCGAGCATCGCGTTCGCGAGTTCGAGCGTGAGCTTGCCGCCGTCGGGCATCGCGTCGCGCGCGTTGATGGCGAGGTTCAGCAGCACGTTCTCCAGTTGATGCAAGTCGACGTACGCATTCCATAGCCCGCCGGAGACCACCGTCTCGACCTGAATGGTTTCGCCGAGCGCGCGGCGCAGCAAGTCGTCCATGCCGCGCACCATCGAGGCGAGATTCACGGACACGGGCCGCAGCGCCTGTCTGCGGCCGAACGCGAGCAATTGCGACGCGAGCTTCGCGCCGCGTTCGACGGCATCGATCGCATTGCTCAGGCGGTCCATGCTCCAGTTGTCGCCCAGGCAACGGCTGCGCAGCAGTTCGAGATTGCCGCGCAGCACTTGCAGCACGTTGTTGAAGTCGTGCGCGACGCCGCCCGTCAGCTTGCCGATGGCTTCCATCTTTTGCGCCTGCAACAGCGCGGCGCGCGTCTCTTCGAGAAGCTGATCCGCTTCGCGCTTCTCGGTGACGTCGCGCGTGATCTTCGCGAAGCCGATCAGCGTGCCGGTTTCGTCGCGAATGGCGTCCACGATCACATGCGCCCAGAAGCGCGTGCCGTCGCGGCGCAGGCGCCAGCCTTCGGATTCAAACCGTCCCTCGCGGGCGGCAATGCGCAGCGCGCGCTGCGGCAAGCCGGCCGCCGCATCTTCCGGCGAATAGAAGCGCGAAAAGTGCGAGCCGATGATTTCCTCGGCGGTATAGCCCTTGATGCGCCGCGCGCCGCTGTTCCAGTTGGTCACGAGCCCTTCGGGCGAGAGCATGAAGATGGAGTAGTCCGTCACGCCCTCGACGAGCAGACGAAAGCGCCGCTCGCTTTCAATCACCGCGTCGTGCGCCTTTCGCTTGTCGCTTTCGTCGCGGACAATCTTCACGAAGCCGATGAGCGACCCGTCCGCCTCGACGAGCGCCGTGGTGAGCACGCTCGCCCAGAACACGGAGCCGTCCTTGCGCCTGCGCCATCCTTCCGTTTCGAAGCTGCGGTGCGCGCGTGCTTCGCGCAATTCACTTTCGAGCGTCGCGCTCTCGCGGCCGTCGTCCGGGAAGAACACCGAGTAGTGCTGGCCGATGATTTCTTCGGGCGCATAGCCGTAAATGGCCGTGCCGCCCGGATTCCAGGTCGACACGAAGCCTTCCGGCGTCAGGCAGAACGCCGCCAGATTGGTGGTGGAATCGATCCAGACGCGTGCCCAGTCGGGGCGCATGCCGGCTGGCGTGTTCTCGCTATTGCGCATGACATTCGTCATCGGTTCTTTTGGCTCGCTGACCCCGCTGACCTGAAAGCGGCAATGAGCATGGTTTTGATGGGCGTCTCCGAACGGACCATTCTAGCGACTTGCTCGCCCGGCGTCGAACGACGCCCGGCCGGCTGCGGAAAAGCGCGAGAAACGGGCGGAAGATGCGGGAGAAGACGGACAACGGCGGTTGCGCACGTGCTTGCGCCGGACAAGAGCGCGTCGCCGCGTCAGGCGCGTGAGCGACTGCGCGCTGCCCTGGACGAATCCGGGCGCGCGCATGGGCGAGCGCCCATTGGCGGGTTCAGGCTTGCCGCAAGCTAGTCGAGGTCGCTGTAATAGACGTACGAGGGCTGGCGCAGTTTGCCTTCCTTGCCGACCGAATCGGGCGAGTCCGGCAGACGCGGCAGCTTGTCCCAGAGAAGCGCGCGCCCCAACATCTGGTTCCGGTCCATGTCCGGATGGTCCTCTTTCAGCCGGTTGAGGAACTGCTCGAACTCGGATACATACAGGCCGGTCGATACGCCGCCTTGCTCACGATGACGTTTGAACAAGCCCACTTTCTTTCTCCTTCACCAAAGTCGATGGTTTCAACAGCCGCGCTCGTTGGCGTTCATGCATCCGCAATGCGCTCGAAGCTGAACACATGCGATGTTTTCGATCCGTTCATCTCCTGCTCGTAAAGCGTCTCGCTGAACACCACGCGATAGCCGCGCTTGGGCAGAATCGGCGGCACGTTGCCGGTCGGACGGCTGTCGATGCCGCCGAGGCCGCGCGCCGGCGCGCGCACGTTATTGGACAGCGTCGCGTTCGACGAGATCACGTTGTCGTGCCAACCGGACATATCGCGGCTTGCTTCGATCGACTTCGCGTCGGCGTCCACGGTGTCGTCGGTGGACTCCATGCCTTCGTCGTCGACCGCGCGGATGCGGCTCGCCGCTTCGCGCACGGGATCGGACGAGCCGTTGCTGGCCGCGCGATTGTCTATCGACGGCAGCGCGCCGTTCGCGTCGGCCGGGCCCGGTTCGGCCGAGCCCGCGTGTTTCGTGCTGCCGAACTCCTTCGCCTGCGTCGCGGCGTCGGGCGAAGCCGTGCCGGTCGCGGGCGTCTTGGCGGGGCTCTTGGCCGCCATTTCCTTTTGCTGTTGCTGTGACGGATTCCCTTCTGCGTTCTGCATTGCGTCCTCGTCTGATTCAATTGCTGTATGGCGTTGCGATGCATTCCGCGTGCCCGGGCGCGCGTCAGGCCGCCGCGAGCGCGTAACGCCGGCAGTGTTCGAGATAGCCGACCTCGTGACTGCCGACCAGTTCCACGATGCTGCTCCACAGCCACAACGGCGCGTCGATGGACTTCGGCTTCGTGCGCTTCAGTTCGCCGAGCCAGCTTTTGCGTGTGGCGCGGTCCATCTGCCTGCCGTGCGCCTGACCGACGACGAACGCGAGATAGCGCGCCACTTCCATCGCTTCCGTTGGCCCGATGTGTTCGATCTCCAGCTTCAGGTCCTGCGGCAGCAGCTCGCGCAGAATCACGGGACGTCCCTGCAAGGTCGCGGATCGCATGCGCTCGCCGAGATGCGGCGACAGGTTGCGCGCGCCCTCGACCACGCGTTCGGCGTTGTCGCGCGGCATGTTCGTGCCGGGATAACGCGGCGCGGCGGCCTTCACGCCTTCCTTGATGTCGATGAGGCACAGGTCGTCGCCTTCGACCACGCCGCCGTCCACGTCGAGCAGCACCGCGTAACGCAGGCGTCCGAGCGAACTGCAGCCTTTGACCCAGTAGGCGGCGTCGAGCACGGTGACCTTGCCGGTATCCGGACGACCGCGCAGGCTCGTCGCGAGCTTGGCGAGCGTCTCCTTCTGGAAGAGCGCCTCGATCTCCGCGCGCTCGTCCTTGTTGACGGGCCAGAAGCGGCTTCCGTACGGAATGGTCGGCTGCGTGTCGTCGAGACGTTCGAGCGCCAGATGCTTCCACGAACGGCGCACCGCTTCGCGCATCACCACGCGCACGACTTCGGGCTTGCGGCAGAGGTCGTCGGCGTCGCTGTCGGCGTCGGCGTCGAAGGCGAGCGCGTAGCCCTCGAACAGGGCTTCGATCATGTTGATGGTCGTGACGCCCGGCAGCGCGGAGCCGCGCGCCGTGGTCGCGAGCGAGAGGCCGAGCCGGATCAGGTCATGCACCGGATTGCCGATGACCGTCTGGTCCAGATCGCGAATCTGAATCTCGATGCGCTTGTTGGCGTCCGCCACGGGGCCCAGGTTGCCGGTGTGACAGTCGCCGCAAATCCAGATGGCCGGGCCTTGCGGCAATCCGCGTATCTCCGCCTGTTCGAGCCAGTCGTAGAACTTCGAGGTGTTACCGCGCACATAGGCGTGCGTCGAACGGGCCATCTTGGCATTGCGTCGGGCCGTGAGTATTTCCTGCCGGCTCTCGAATTCGGGTACTTTTTGCTTGGATGGCTTGGGCATGAATCGTCTTGCGGGATAGTGTCGCGCGGGCTTTTCTCGTGCACCGCACAAGATGTGCCTGCCGCTTTAAAGACGTTATGTCGCGCGCGCATCAGGCACGCTGAATGCGCCGTGGTCCGCACTCGACATGCTGTCAGGTGCCGCTTTGCAATCCCCTCCGTTCAGACTGACCGACTGGCATCGCTTCCTGTTCGGCAACGCGTCATGGCACTTTCTGCTGGAAGTGCTGCTCAGAACCTGCGCGACTTACGTGCTGCTCGTCATCGCGATGCGCTTGCTGGGCCGGCGCGTCGCCGCGCAGTTCACGCTCTTCGAAATCTCGATCGTCGTGACACTGGCGGCGGCCATCGGCGTGCCGTTGCAGGCCGCGAATCGCGGCATGCTGCCGCCGTTTCTGATCGCGCTCGTCGCGGTCGCGCTTCAGCGCATCATCGCGGCGGCGGGCATCACGCACCGGCGCGTGGAGACGATGATATCGACCGATGTCACGCTGCTCGCCCGCGAAGGGCGGCTCGAACACGCCGAGCTGGCGCGCGCCGCGATGCCCCGCGAAAAGGTCTACGAAGCGATGCGGCTCGCGGGCTGGCAGCATCTCGGCCAGATCAGCCGCCTGTACATGGAGCCTTCGGGCGCGTTCTCGTTCATCCCCGCGCGGCCCGCGAAGCCGGGCTTGTCGGTGCTGCCCGCCATCGACGAGGAATTGCGCGACGAAGCCCGCGTGCCGGGCTGCTCCGCGTGCCTGCAGTGCGGCAACACGGTGCAGACCGAGGAGAGCGGCCACGCCGGCGATCTGCGCTGCGACAACTGCGGATCGCGCGAGTGGACGTACGCCGTGACCGAAGTGGAGCGCTGATGCCTTTTATCGAGCGACTGCTGATCGGCGACGGGCCGTGGGCTTTTCTCATCGAGGTCATCCCGCGCGCGGTCGTGATGTATTTGATGCTGCTCGTCGCCATGCGCATGATGGGCAAGCGCGTCGCGGCGCAGTTGAGCATCACCGAACTCGCCGTCATTCTGATGCTGGGCGCGGCCATCGGCGTGCCCATTCAGGTGTCGTCGCAGGGCGTGCTGCCGGCCGCCGTCGTGCTGCTCGCCGTGGTCGCGCTGCAACGCCTGAGCGCGAAGGCCGGTCTGCGCTGGCGCAGATTCGAAGTGCTGGAGCAGGGCGACGTCACGATTCTCGTGAAAGACGGCCGCATACTGCTCGATGAACTGAAAGCCAGCCAGGTCTCGCGCGAAATGCTCGCTTCCGAGCTGAGGGCGGCGAACGTCGCGCATCTCGGGCAACTGCGCCGCGTGTACATGGAGGCGTCCGGGTCCATCAGCATCGTGTGGCGAAAGGAGCCTTTGCCCGGGCTCACGGTGCGGCCGGACATGGAGCGGTCGCTGCTCGACGCCATCGGCGCGAAGGGCTATTTCTCGTGCTGGAGCTGCGGCGTCACGGTGCAGTCGGACGAGCGTCCTGACCGGCCGTGCGAGGCGTGCGGCTACGAGCGGTGGGAATCCGCCGTGCGCGTGCCCGTCGAGCGGTCGACGGCCACGGATACCGGCGCCGCCGCAGACACCGAACAGACCGCGGCTAGCTAAGCCGCCAACGTCTTGCCGATGCCACCCACCGGCCCGGCGCGCGCCGGTCACATTGCTTACACATCCCCCCGCTACGCTTCCGTGCGCTGAGTGCAACTGCCCACTTGCCGAGAGGACGCATGAAGAGAGCCGAAAGACGCCGCCACGTAGCGGCGGGCATCGCCGTATTCGCGTGCGCAACCGTTGGCGGCTGCAACAGCAACAGCAATAGCGATACGGCAGCCGACCCTGCCGCGGCCGCGCCGGCGCGCGCAAGCGCGCAAGCGGATGCCGCGACCGCGGGAACGAGCGAACTGGAGAACTGGGCGATCTCGGCCACGTCCACCGGCACGCCCCGTCCGTCGCAAGCGCAGTCCGCGCAGGCCGTCTCCGCGCAGGCATCGTCCGATGCGCTCGCGCCGCCGGTCATTCACACGGTCGACTGACGCCTTCCCTCTCTTCCCCAGGCACACGGATGACAACCCATAACAGACGTGACTTCCTGCGCGCGGCCATGCAGACCGCCGGCGCGGCCACCGCACTCAATATCGTTCCGCTCGGCATTCGCCAGGCGCTCGCCATTCCCGCGAACAACCGTCACGGTTCGATCGAGGATATCGAGCACATTGTCGTGCTGATGCAGGAAAACCGCTCCTTCGATCACTACTTCGGCATGCTGCGCGGCGTGCGCGGTTTCGGCGATACCCGCGCCGTGCGGCTCGCGAACGGCAAGACCGTGTATCACCAGCCGATTGCCGCCGGCGCGGGCGACGTGCTGCCGTTTCATCCGGGCGCATCCAACCTCGGGATGCAGTTCCTGCAAGACCTGCCGCACGACTGGGTGAGCGGCCAGGGCGCGTTCAACGGCGGCCGGTACGATCAATGGGTGCCGTCCAAGGGCACGACGACGATGGCGTACCTGAAGCGCGACGACATCCCGTTCCACTATCAGCTCGCCGACGCCTTCACGATCTGCGACGCGTACCACTGCTCGACCAACACGTCGACCGATCCGAACCGCTACTACATGTGGACCGGCTACGTGGGCAACGACGGCAAGGGTGGCGGTCCTGTCGTCGACAACGCGGAAGCGGGCTATGGCTGGTCCACGTTCCCCGAAGTGCTGGAGCGCGCGGGCATCTCGTGGAAGATCTATCAGGACATCGGTACGGGTCTCGACGCGAAGGGCTCGTGGGGCTGGACGCAGGACCCGTACATCGGCAATTACGGCGACAACTCGTTGCTTTACTTCACTCAGTACCAGAACGCGCAGCCGGGCAGCCCGCTGTATGAGAAGGCGCGTCGCGGCACCAACGCCGCGGCGGGCGAAGACTACTTCACGAAGCTCAGGCAGGACGTGCAGGCGGGCACGCTGCCGCAGGTCTCGTGGATCGTCGCGCCGGAAGCGTATTCCGAGCATCCGAACTGGCCGGCGAATTATGGCGCGTGGTACGTCGATCAGGTGTTGCAGGTGCTGACCTCCAACCCGGACATCTGGAGCAAGACGGCGCTCCTCATCAACTACGACGAGAACGACGGCTTCTTCGATCACATCGTGCCGCCGTTTCCGCCGGCATCGAGCGCGAACGGGCTCTCGACCGTCGATACCAGCCTCGAAATTTTCCCCGGCAGCCAGAAGTACGCGGCGGGTCCGTACGGCCTCGGCGCGCGCGTGCCGATGATCGTCGTGTCGCCGTGGTCGCGCGGCGGCTGGGTGTGCTCCGAAACGTTCGACCACACGTCGGTCATCCGCTTCATTCAGAAGCGCTTCGGCGCGTCGCACGGGCTTCCTGAGCCGAACATCACGCCGTGGCGCCGCGCGATTTGCGGCGATCTGACCTCCGCGTTCGACTTCCGCAATCCGAATCGCGGCCTGCCGACGCTGCCGGGCACGTCGTCGTACGCGCCGCCCGACAAGGCGCGTCATCCCGACTACGTGCCGGTGCCGCCCGTCGTCGGCGCGATGCCGAAGCAGGAGCCGGGCGTTCGTCCCGCCCGCGCGCTGCCGTACGAACTCTTCGTGCGCACGCACGCGAACGCGAGCCAGCGCACGGTGGCCTTCGACTTCGTGAACACGGGCGCGGCGGGCGCGGTGTTCCTGCTGTATCGGCAGGGCAGCACCGATGCGCCGCGCACCTACACGGTGGAGGCCAACAAGCGCCTCGCCGATCACCTCGCGACGAACGCCGACGGCAGCTACGACTTCGTCGTGCACGGGCCGAACGGGTTCCTGCGCCGGGTGGCGGGCAAGGCGACGGCATCGCATAGCGGGTGGTCGCGCGAAGAGGCGCTGCCCGAAGTCGCCGAAGGCTACGACGTCGCGAACGGCAATCTGCAACTGCGTCTGAAGAACAACGGCAGCGGGCCGTGCACGTTCAGCGCGACGAACGACTACGAGCCTTCGAAGACCGTGACGCGGCGCGTGGCGGGCGGCGAGACCGCGCAGTTGTATCTGGACCTGCGCGCGTCGCACGGCTGGTACGACGTGCGCGTGACGGTGGATACGGACAGCACGTTCGCGCGCCGTTTCGCCGGGCACGTCGAGACCGGCTGCGACAGCATGAGCGATCCCGCGCTGTCGGCGTAGGCGGTACCGGCGAGGCTAGCGCGCGGGCTGAATGTCGCGCGCGGCCTCGCGTTCGATCCATGCAAGGAACCGCTCGACGCGCGGCAAGTCGGCGTTCTGGCTCGGATAGACGAGATGATGCGCGCCGACTTCGACCGCGTGGCTCGCGTCGAACACCGGCACGAGCACGCCTTCGCTGATCTTGACGGACGCGAGCATCAGGCTTTCCAGCGCGATGCCGAGCCCGAGCGCCGCCGTTTCGATCGACATGTACGAGCGGTCGAACGAGAAGTCGAAAGTCTTCTGCGGCGCGGACACGCCGGTTCTGCCGAACCATTGCTTCCACTGCACGAGCGGCGTCTCCGAATAGATCAGACGATGCGAGAGCAGGTCGTCCGGCGTCTTCACGGGATGGCGTTCGAGGTACTTCGGCGAGGCGAGCGGCGCGATAAATTCGCCGCGCAAGGTCCGCACTTCGAGATTGGTCCAGTTGCCGTAGCCATGGCGGATGTCGATGTCGTAATAGCCGTTCGAAAACGACACGTTCTCGTACGAGCACGCGAGATTGAGCTGGATATCGCCGTTGTCTTCCTGAAACGACGAGAGGCGCGGCAAGAGCCACATGAGCCCGAAGCTCGGGCTGGAATGCACGCGCAGGATGTCCACTTCCTTCTGGCTCGATGCGCGCTCGGTCGCGCGGCTCAGGTCCGCGAGCAGGCCCGTGACGTCGGACAGATAGCGTTCGCCGGCGGGCGTGAGCACGAGGCCGCGTCCGGAGCGCTGAAAGAGCGGCTGCCCGATGATGCCTTCCAGATTCGCGATCTGATGGCTCACCGCCGACGCCGACAAGCCCATCTCCTCGGCCGCGCGATTCACGCTTTTCGTGCGCGCGACGCTCTCGAACGCGACGATGGCCTTGAGCGGCGGAATACGCATAGGTGCTGAGTGTGGTTGTGGTCGGTTGTGGTCGATTGTGGCTGATGGTGAAGCGCCGGCCCGCATTATCCGATTTTCGCCTGTAACGCGCGAGCGCCGCGCGCGGCACGCTACATGCTGTGCCCTCCTTCAAACATCACACCCATACGCGGAGGCACACCATGGAATTCGAGTATCGTTCATGCAAGATTCACACGTCGGCGAGCATCGAAGACGGAAGCATCGTCGGCAATGCGCGCATCTATATGCCGCCCGCGAACGAAGGCGACGACATCGAATCGCACGACATGGAGTTTCATCTCGCCTTCGTCGATGAAAACGAGGCGATTGCCTTCGCACGCGAACGCGCGATGGCGTGGGTCGACGAACACGAGGCGCTCGCGCTCTGAACGAACGCACGAGAGCCTGCGATGCCCGCCGTCGTGCTCACGACGGCGGCTTGCTTTTGCTCTTCGAATTGACCGAGCGTTCGCGAGCCGCATCCGGGTTGTCCGCGTTCAACTGCTCGCGCGCGCGGTGATAGTACTCGTCGGCCCGGCCGGCTTGCCGGCCTTCGGCCTCCCACATGTAATAGGCCAGCGTGCGAATGCGCTGTTCGAGGGCTTCACGCGTCATCGCGTCGCGTGCATCGTCGTCCTCGTGGTCCGGTGTGCTCGACATTCTCTCGTCCTGTGAAGTGGGCGCGCTGCGCGCAGTTCGATTCTAGGGCCGCCACGCGCGCCTTGGAAGTTGTCCACTGCATTCGCCGTGCCGGCGCGAGCCGCGAACCGCGAACCTAATGCTGCGCTTCGAGCGCGCCCGGAATCAGCACCTTGCCGGCGTAGTTGAGCGCGTCGTCGAGCGGCTCGATTCCGCTGAACGACATGTCCGCATAGTCGAGCCGGCGATAGAACGCGGTTTCCATCAGTTCGCCTTTCGTGCGTCGATAAAAGATGCGCCCCGCGAGATACAACTGCGGCTCGCCGGGCGCCGGGGCGTGCGCGGCAATGGCGCCGCCGAAGGTCGTGCGCGTATCGCCGTCGAACCAGGCCCACCACTCGGCGTTGGCGTCGAGCAGCGTGCCCTTCGTGATGACGGAGGTAACGGTGTAGCCCCAGCCCGCTCTCGGCAAAGCATGCCGCGCGTCGCATCATGGACACCTCCCTCGTTTTATTGAAGGCGACCGCGGCGCCAGGAAAGCCCGGCCGCGTGACGCGATACGTTCGCTTTAGTTCGAACAGGCTGCGTACGATTTCGATGCGCGCGTCGCTCCGGTTCGCCACGGCCAGACGATGCTGCCGTTCATCGCGTGCATCGCGGTCGCGAAGGCAAGCGGGATGATCGACAGACTCGCGCAGACGCTCGCGAGGCACGCCGGAGAACACGACGCGCGCCGCGCGAGCGACCATTGCTTCGGGGACGGATGGGCGAGCATGAGGACTCCTGCTTCACGTTGCGATGTCGGCGTGGCGAAGGAGCAATCCACAGTCCCGCGGCGAGGCCGCTCTGGCCGGCTCGGCATGGCGGAGGGGCATGTGGATTGCATCGTCTGTATGAACCTCGATGAAGAAAGGAGTCGCCATGCATGCAACGACACGCAACATCATCCTGGGCTCGATGCTCGTACTAGCCGGCAACGTTCATGCGGCCGGCGGAGGACTCGGCTGCGGCGGAGGCGGCTGCGTGAACAACGGACAGGGCGGCAGCACGTCCGGCGGCGCGGGAACTTCGGCAGGACAATCGGCCGAAGCTTCCGGTACGCAGCGATCGTCCAACGTCTCGCCGGGCACGGTGTCGAAAGGCGGGCAGGGAAGCGGCATGAGCCGCGACATGGGCGGCGCGATGCCGTTCGGCGCGCAAAGCGGCAAGCCTTCGCCCGTGACGAAGCACGATGCCGGTGGCTCGCAGGGTTGGTAAGCGCGGATCAACCGGAAGCGCGCAGCGTACCGAAGAGACCTCGCAGCGCGGTGCGCAACAAATCGCCCGATGTGGGCTTGCTGACGAAGCTCATCGCGGGCGCATAGGTCAGCTCGAACACGAGCGCGCCGAGCACTTCCGGCTTGACGTCGAGCTCGGGATCGAACCGGAGCAGCACCTCGCCGAGCGCCTTCCATTGAGCGCGCAGCACCTTCTCCTGCGACTTGCGAAAGGCGTCCGCGGGCTTCGTGACGCGCGAGTATTCGAGGATCAGCATCGGCCAGTTGCCAAGCCGCGAACTGCGCGTCGCCCATGCCGCAATACGGTCGATGGCTTTCTCGATGCTCTGCGCGCCCCGTAAATCGGCCAGTATCTGATCGAGACTGACGCGCCCGTGTTCTTCCAGCACGCCGAGAAAGAGCTCGTCCTTTCCCGCGAAATTCGAATAGACCGCGCCCTTGCTGAAACCGGCTTCGTCGGCGATGCGGTCGAGCGAGGCGGCGGCGTAGCCATCGCGGGCGAAATGCTCTTTCGCGACCGACAGTAACCGCTGCCGCGTAAGCGCCTGAGTTTCCTCGCGCGAAAGCCTTGCCATGTTCGAATCCTCTCGATGTTGAATTTTGCCGACGCCCGATACTAGCAAGTAAAGGCAGCGTCGGAAAGATTCGTGTTAGCATCCGGATACTCCGCAGTATCTAAAAACCGGCGAGTATGTTGAACTATTAAGAGGCCGAAGGCATGTACAAGAAGGGCGCCGCGCTCGAATTGCAGTTCTCATCGGCGCGGTTGAACAACGGCGCGGGCGATCCGTACTGGATCGATCTGACTGCGCAGGAAGCCATGCGGCTGCACGCTGAACTCGGCGCGTTTCTGGCAAAAGGCGTCGATGCGCAGGCGGGGCCGCTCATCGTCTCGCTGGACGAAGACGTGCACGGCGAATTCCACGAATCGGATGGTCGGGGCGTCGCGCCCGAACCCGCGGCGTCCGCGTTCACGCAATGGGTCTGCCTGATCTGCGGATGGATTTACGACGAAGCCGCGGGCGACCCCGAGCACGGCATCGCACCGGGTACGCGCTGGCGCGACGTGCCGGATGACTGGCGCTGTCCGCTCTGCGACGTCGGCAAGGACGACTTTGCGCTCGTCGAGTTTTGATACTCGGCGCTGCCGCTTTATGCCAGCGTGCGCGCCCAATGCCACGCCATCGGCCCGCAAATGATGCCCCACGTGAGCACGCAAATGACGAGCGCGACAGTGACGGCCGCGCTTCCGCGATCCTTCGCCCGGCGCGAGAGTTCGTGACGTTCGAGCGAAATGCGATCGATGGCCGCCTCGATGCTCGAATTAATCAGTTCGACTAGCAACACGAGCAGCACCGACGCGGCCAGCAGCACGCGCTCGGCTGCACTCACAGGCACGATGAACGCCACCGGCAGCAGGACGACTGCAAGGCCGACCTCCTGGCGAAACGCGCTTTCCTCTCGCCAGGTCACGACGAGGCCGTTCCACGAGTGCCGCAGCGCGAACAGGCCGCGCAATGGGCCGCTGCGCTTGTGCGGCGTGGAGTTTGTCCACGGAGAGGGTGAGTTGCGTCGTGCCATCGGGGTTTAGGGGAAGAGAAGCGTGCGCGGTTGGATTCTGGCGAGCGGCTGCGCTCGACCGCCCGCGTGACAAGAATATAGCTTCGGATAGCAGGCAACATCTGCCTGCGCAATTTCAAGGCAACTAACGGTCTCCCAAACCGGCATCTCCAAAGCGGTCACGGGCCGAGCGCCCATGACCGCCACTTCGCTGAGGCTTATACAACCGGCAGCGCGCTGAGCTTGCCGATGGTATCCGCGCACGCATGCGCGGCTTCTCGGCCTTTCACGAGGAAATGCTCGCGAAAGAAGCCGACGTGCTCCTCGCCGTGATGGAAATGATGCGGCGTGAGCACGGCGGAAAACACCGGCGTGCACGTTTCGAGCTGCACCTGCATCAACCCGTTGATCACGGCCTGCGCGACGAATTCGTGCCGGTAGATGCCGCCATCGACCACCAGTCCCGCCGCCACGATGCCGGCATAACGCCCGCTCTGCGCGAGCCGCTTCGCGTGCAGCGGAATTTCGAACGCGCCGGCGACTTCGAAGAGATCGATGTCGTCGCGCGCATAGCCGTGTTGTTCGATTGCCTGGAGAAAGGACGTCTTGCACTGATCGACGATATCGCGATGCCAGCAAGCCTGAACGAACGCAATGCGAGGACGGCGAGCGCCCGCAGCCTGTACTGCCTGTGATTCGTTGAGAATGGATGTGTTCATGGACTTCAGCCTGTTTGTGTGAACAGGGCGAAGGACGGTGGGGGGGGGGGGGGGGGGGGGGGGGGGGGGTGGGGGGGGGTGGGTGGGGGGGGGGGGGGGGGGGTGGGGGGGGTTCTGGTGATGTGGGGTGTGGTGTGGGTGGTGTTTTGTTTTTTTGGGGTTGATGTCGGGTTTGATGTTGTTTTGGGTGAGCTGGGT
>NZ_JALQDC010000046.1:0-24498 GCF_023631445.1 Caballeronia sp. GAWG1-5s-s
TCTCATCTGCGTAATCGAACCGTTATCCGTGAGCAAGCGAATAGTCGCGTGCCGTGGGACGTTCCCGAAGTCCTCCGAAAGGCCCACCGTAGATCACGCGGCACGCATCACTACTGTCGCCGCCGGGCGTCCCAGCTGCGGAGGGCGAATCAAGCTTTACAGTGTGAACGGCTGTCCCACTTCTGAAGCGGTCATGTGGACTGCGGGAGCTCTAACGACAGAGAAGGGTCGGACACTGCCCCCCGCTTCGGGGCAGCAAGCGGAAATGACGCCGCAAATGCTCGCTGGTAGACATCTCGTTCGAGCGGAGCCGCATCACACTAATTTCCATGAACGCTTCGCAGAAGCGTGACAGCCTGGGAAACTTGTGCGGCAGACAGCGGTATGTTTCGTCTTTTTGCCGCGGCCTCTATACATTGGCGCGCCTGGCGATCGCTCAAAGGAAGCGCGGTATTGCCTGCATCGGTCATCGCGTGCAGGGCCACAACACTGACACTTTCATGGCGGCGCAGTAAGCCCGCGAGTAATCGGCTCAGCCTCTCTGCGCAAGCTTGAATCGCCGATGACGGTAGCTCTACGTCACTTGTTGACAAGCCTTCAGACAGTGCATCACGGAGGGCCTTTCGGCTAAGCTTCTCGTCTCGCGGCAGCGTAGCATCAAGAAGAGCAGCTTCGTCAGCTTCTATTTCGAGCGTAGATTCGAGCATTGGCATGATTTCGAAAACGAGCTCGCGATATTGGCGCTCTGCGTTCTGGGCCGGCTTGCCTCCCGGCGGAAGCAATTCAAGCAGCTTGCCTTTCGCATCTACGTCTGTATTGCGCGCGCGTGCTTCTATGACGTTTTGTGCTGCTGCCCGCAGTGCGACCAGGCGCTTATCGAGATCTTCTGTCGCGGGTGGGCGCACAAGGATGCCGCCGACGAACACAACTTGCGACAAGCCGAGTACTCCGAGCATCGCATCGGGGATGGAGAACGTTGCGAGATTAGACGCGCCATCAACAATTAGCGCCGTCGCAACGGATAAACTGAAAATGATGGTCTGCAGCTTGTAGACGTCAAACTCCCGGTTGGTCAGGACCAGGTCTTTCCACTCCGGCCCGCGCACCGTATCGTCAGCCAGAACGTGGTTCGATTGCAGCCAGGCCCAGTTGTCGAAAGAAAGCCGTGTCTTTGTGGTGTAGGTGATCTGGGATACCGTCGCGCCGAAACCGGATATGCCAAGGAGGGCGACGACCGTTGCCGACATATTGGCGAGCGTGCCGGTTCTCAACACCTGTGAGAGTACCAACGAGCCGATTACAAACGAAAACATCAGTACTTGCAGCTTCTGCACGCTGCCTTGGTTGAATGCGTTGGCGGCAAGCTGAATCGGATTGAGATAATCGAATTTTTGGAAAGGTTTCATCGCGAAGACCGACGGGTATTTTTCCGCCAAGCTCTTGCCCATTTCGAGACCTTCCAAAAGTTTCTTTCGCGATCGGGAGACAGCCGTGATGGCCAGCCCGTAGATGAGCAACGCGGCCGGAATCCACAGAAGCCCAACGAGGGGTGAACTGACGCTGACCTCAACCGGCGCCCAAGAGACCGGTGCGTTCCCTCGGCATTCGACGAGAACAAAGAATCGTCGGTGCCAAAGGGGAAAGCCGCCGCCTTCACGGTCGATGTCAAGATGAAGAACGACGCTTTTGTCGGGGGGATAATCCGGCAGTACTTTATCTGCAGTTTGCTCGACCGAGGCTACGCGGGCCCGATAAGGATGGCCCCGCTCGTAAGCGAGGAAATGCTGCGGAGTATCAGATTGTTTCTGTGCGCTGTAGGCGATGCGCGCGTCTCCCTCCGCTGGGAGAACTCGGGTCACCGGCGCTGCTGACGCTACCGTCAGGGATGGGTCTGTTTCGACCGACGGGAAGGTGCGTTTCATGCAGCTTGGCGGAGCACCCTCCGCATGCAAAGCGGCAAACGGTAACATCCACAGCCACACAACTATCGCCACGCGAAGGCCGGCCATTCTAGTCTCCGAAGAGATGTCACTGCATCCGTTCCTACCTGTCGAACGAATGCAATACGCGATACCTGCAGAGCGCAGTGGACGCCGGTTACAGATAGCGAGTCTTCGACCCCACCACCGACGAGTGCTTGCTCAGCCTGGAATC
Source organism: Caballeronia sp. GAWG1-5s-s (assembly GCF_023631445.1). Lineage (NCBI taxonomy): Bacteria > Pseudomonadati > Pseudomonadota > Betaproteobacteria > Burkholderiales > Burkholderiaceae > Caballeronia > Caballeronia sp. GAWG1-5s-s. The sequence continues at coordinate 2,155 of NZ_JALQDC010000046.1, forward strand.
AGCGCCGAGCCGCGACGATAAGCGTCCTCAAAGCGGTCAAGACCGTGGCTTCCACCGTTCACAAGCAGGCGGGCTAGCCGAGTGTCGCCAGCTAGCAGCGCCTTCTTGATCGGCAACTCCTTGTCTGCAAGGAATAATGCAAGGAGGTGGGCCGCCACGGTTGTGTCGCCGGCGCGCTCAGGGCTGGCGACAAGGTCAATCGGAACGGGCAACCGGCGCCCGTACGTGGCATAGTTAGTTCGACCTGTCAGTTGGATGAATCCGCGGCCCTTGAACCTTTCGCCATCCGGTGCGCCCTTATTGCCGAGGTCCTTGCGGTTGTCGTAGAGATCGAAGGGATGCCCAGATGGCGACGTGTTATAGCGCGACCGCCCCTCGCTGATAGGCTCGAAGCATTCGACTTCAGCCCTCACCGTTGCAAGCGCCATCAATAGCATTGGCTTATCGGCTACCTTGTTGGTCGCGAGTGCAGATAGCAACTGTGGCAGATTCGCCTTGATGTTACAGATGGGCGTTGCCGGAAACATCCGACTAACCACCTCGACAGTTACGCCCGTGATCGGTGACGGTAGCGCGTTCGATTCGGCAAGCTGCAGTGCGAAAAGTGTTCGCGGCCCTGCCAACCCGTCGGGCAAAAGCCTTCACTTCGTTGGAAAGAAATGATTGCTGCAACGGTGCCCTGACCATATTCCCCGTCAATCGCGCCCGGGTTAAAGCCATGCTGCAGAAGTGCTTGCTGCAGCTCTTTGACATCGTCGCCGCTATCGCCCTGCTGCAGCGATTGCGAATTCATGGCGCTCTCCTCACGAGTTTCGCGTAGCGTTCGCCAGTTCCAGTTCAGACCATAGGCGATCGCCTGCGAAACGGTAAGCAGGTAATTCGCAAGTACGTTCGATGCCGTACACGGGTGCGCCGCCAATCCCGCGCACTCCGAACGACAGGACAGCAGACCGCATGACAAGCGTTCCGTCGGACACATCCAGACGTACTCTCTGGCTCAGCTGGAACTCGCGTCCCGCACACGTGCGGGCAGTTCAAGACTTGCGACGCTCGACAACGGGTAGGATCGGGTACCGGGACTATTAGGCGCACCCGGCCACTTTCTGCCGTTCGGCTGAGTCATGCGGTGGTCACTCGAACGGCCGGTCTTTTCGGCTCTGGCGGTTCGGCCCGCATTCGCACCCAATGCACGAGCCTCGAACTGGTTTCAGCCAACCGGACAGCAATCTCCGTTCGATGCAATGAGTTGTACCGTTGGCACGCTGAATGGATTTCGACCTGGTCGGCTGCCGATGCCGTGATGACGACAACAGCAGCATCGAAACTGCTGGTTCATTCTTTCTTGAGAGATTTCACGTTGTTCAATCTACCCCCCCGATAGGTCTTCAGATACGACGGTCGATCGATTTCAAAGCTTCCGGCCGCACTCACCTTGTCGATGACAGAATTCAAAAACTCAAACATCGGTGCTGCAGGGGATGTTTTGTTCTTCAACGCAGTGTCAAAAGTCAACTGCGCGTCATTTGCGAATCTACGCATTCCTAAAACTGCTATTTTATTCGGCTTTAGTTCGTCCATCTCCGCGAAGACTTCTATCTTTCCCTGCCGGACTTCCCATTTCATACGATAGGTGAATAGGTGCTCGCTACCGTTGGTAGGGCATGTGACTCCAAGCGCGATGTCGGTCCTCATCTCTTCAAGCGAGTTTTCGTCGAGCTTGTACTTTTTCGCCGACGAGAGGGCGGCGTTGACGGAATGATGCACAAAACCGCCTATCTGCTCAGCAGTGAGCAGTTCCGCGAAAGCAGAGGATGGAAACATATCCTCATCCCAAGTGTCGACACCTGCATTGTGCAGCAACGGATTGTGTTCGCAAGGCATTATCGCCCTATACGATCCCTCGACGCCCCATCGTTCGTTTTGAATGAAGGTTATGCGGAGCTGAGTCAGATGCTCCATAATCGCATTGATAATGTGTTGTGCCGTTAACGTGCTTCCAGCGATTGCGACAAAGCATTCTGTTTCTAGGTATATCGTCTGATAGCTATGAAAATATGCACCAACGAAGTAAGGTTTCCATAATTTTATCGGTATAGGATATATCTTTCGGAACCCACCGAGGAGCGTCTGCCCGGATTTGGACGACGTTATCGCACTGTCGGCGACGATAAATAAACCTGCTGGCTTTATAGACCTGCTCTCTGATTGCTCCTCGTCCCAAGAAGTTGACCAATCTTGTTCGAAGTCGTGTCCGAGTACAACCAATGTCATTGCGCTTCCTTTTTATAGTCGTTGGGGAACCGTCGCTCGTTGGCATCAATGCTCGTCTATCCACTTTTGATTGAGACACCTATCGTCGGCTGTGGCCAACTAACTGTCGACGGGACGATAGCAGATCGGACGACTGCTGTCCCTAAATGCGGAGGGCCGGGCGTGGATGAGCTGACCGGCCGGGAAGGGCGTGCGCAGTGACAAGGTGGTGCTATCTAGGCGAGTTTAAGTCCCGCCCGACAACTCGCTTCAGCCGGAAGCAACCGGAGCAGCTGCGGAGCCACGACGTGCCAACAGCTTGCATCAGATGTGATGCTGAACCGTAGCCACACTGACTGCTAAATCTTAAACAACTACCGCTCGGCTCACCCTTCCTCGAGTTGACAATGTTCCGTACGGCTTCTTGCGATCCGTCAGGCAAGAGTCGTTCCGGGAGCCGCTGAAAGTAACGTCCATGCGTATTTGGAGACAAACACGCTGTCGCGGTGATCACTGCGTCCAAAGACGATCAGATTTCGCGCCGAGCCTCGGCAATTGAAGCCGCTCGCGCGGCCGGTGAAACAAAGCGGACCTCTGCAACGATCTGCTCTGCAAGGCCGGAGTTGCGAAGTGTTCTCCCACGAACTAGCTTTGTTAGATCGACCGGCCCTCGCAAGCATCTTTTCTCCTCGCTTCGGTCGTCACTCCCCGGGGGAAACCATGGAGTTCCTAACGAGTGCGCTGAAGGCCATTCCAGCCATTTCCACCAGCCCTCTGGCGCTGATCGGTTTTGCGCTCACACTGGCTGCCTGGGTCTTCGCGGTCTTTCGTGCGAAACGTATGAAAATTCTGTTGCAGCGCCTCGCGGACATTCCAGAGGCAGATCGCGCGAGGCTTATTCAACTTGAACTTGGGGAGATACTGCCGGCCCGGATCTCAGCCCAGCAATGGATACGCGCACGCAGCCACCGCTACTTCCTGATTGCGTTCCTCGCTCTGCTCATTACTGTCAGCGTGATTGGGACCATTGCCATGATCCAAGGGGCTGAAAACGCCAGAACTGCGGACCAGGAACGCAGTCGGCAGGCTCAGCTTGAGGAGAAACGCCAGGCCGTACAGCGCAAGCGGGACACGCTCGAAAGTCGACTCCAGAGCATCGACCAGAGTATTGCCTACCAGGAAGACGAGTATCGACGTGGAGCGGCCGGCCTAGTGTACGCCCCAATCGATCAAAAAGATCTGGCGCTCCAAATCATGCAGAGCGCGGCCAAAGCAATTACAGATCTGAAGGCCGAGAGACAGGAACTCCAAAAGCAAATCGACGCGCTCCCCACCATCTAGAGTGAGACGACGCATGTAGTCCGACGGAAAGGTCGTGGCCATCTTTACCGTGGTCCCGTGGCTGCGGCAGCGAATGTGCATTCCGTTCAGGGCGTCGCTTGTATAACGCGCCGCGCTCGTTGGCTTCGACAAACTCGACCGTAGTCTTTGTACACGCGTGGGGTCGGTAGGCGGCTTCGCCGCTAGACCGACTTTTCCCAGTCCGGATTGAAGAGAGCTCGAACGCACGGCGCGTGTCCCTTGTGCCCTGGTGAGCCGCCGTCAAACTCAGGCCAGGCTGACCGTCTCTTGTGGGTCGCTAAGCGCCGACCGCGCCTCCCATACTGCTACGCGCTAGCGGAAGGTTCTACTAGCGGCCGTCAATCAACCAAGAAGATGCGACATGCGACAACTCGCTGTCAGAGCAGGTGGCGTACCGAACTGGTGCGGGATCTCGGAACGGTCGCTTTTCGCGAAGTTTCCGGGACACGCCGGCAACCTCCATTCCGCCTGGCCGGCTGGATGACGAAGCGAACCATGGGCGAAAAGCCCATCGTGCTCAGGCGTTAGATTTGAGCGCGTGATTGTCGAGAAGGCGGCGCGCCCGCGTCACGTTTCATCGATTGGCAGAAGCGCCGACAGCAGCCGCCTGAGTTCGAGGCATTCGCGCGGCGTGAGCCTTGCTGTGAGAATGCGCTCGACTTCCTCGACGCGCGGACGCAGCGTCGCAAGCTGCTTCTTTCCGGCCGGCGTGAGGAAAAGGACATAGCTGCGCTTGTCCACGGCATCGTCCGAGCGCTCGACAAGGCCATTGCGAACCATGCGCGCGACCAGATCGGCGATGGTCGATCGGTCCACGTCGAGCTCATCGCCGAGTTGCCGCTGATTGACGCCCGGCGTCCTGTGCAGCACTTCGAGCGCCGCGTACTGAACGCTCGTGATCTCAGCGGAAACCTCGGCGAGCCACACAGCGACATGGCGTTGCTGGGCACGGCGCACGAGACTGCCCGTATATTTCGACAGCGTATCGCGGTCGCTAGGTTTAGTCGGCAATTTGGCTACGTCAGGAGCAAGAGAAAGACTAAGCGAAGGCACGCGGAAAGATCGGCCGGAAGAAGCCTGCCAGTTCCGCGTAGGCGTCCAGTGGCAGGACGTGCGCGACGAACTGATCCGGACGGACCACGACGAGCGCGCCGCGATTGCGGTCGATTCCGCGCTCATCGAAGATATCAGTCACGGCGTCGCGGGTAAATATCTTCTCGTAGTCGACGAGTCCGTAGCGGCCCTTCTTCGGCAGCAGTAATCGCGGCATGTCTTCGAGTCGCACGTTGCGATGGTCGCGCTGCAGCACCGCGCGCAGGTCGAGCATGCTGTCGGGATCGGCGCCTTCCGGCGTCACGAGTCGCAGAACGGATTCCGGCGACGTCGCAAGGTGTTCACACAGCGCATGAAGCCCGGTTTCCTGTGCGTCGGCGAAGGCGTACAGACGCCAGCAGCCGTCGGCGCGCGCGACGTGCCCGAGTTGAATCGGCTTCGCATCCGCTGCGCGAAGCACGGCCGACGAGTGAAAGCGCATGCCGATCGCGAAGCCGCTCGCGAGCGCCTGATGAATCGGCTCGCCCGTCAGCATGGCCGGCCGGTAGCGGGTCGCGACGCCTGCCGTATAGCGACCGGCCCGCACGAAGTACGCCTGTAGTTCGGCCGGATCGACGCCACCGGCTTCAGGCCGGCTCGGGTCCTTGGGCGGCGCGGCCATCATCGCCGACCACTCCTTGTCGAAGTCGATGAGTTCCTGCGCAACGGGCTGGCGCTCGTCGGAATACGTGCGCAGGAGACTCGCATCGCTGAGTCCGTTCAACACCGCGCCGAGCTTCCAGCCGAGATTGAACCCGTCCTGCATCGAAACGTTCATGCCCTGACCGGCTTTCGCGCTATGCGTGTGGCACGCGTCCCCCGCGATAAAGACGCGCGGTTCGCGCGGCGTGCCGTCGGCGGCCAGGGCATCGTCGAACCGGTCTGTCAGACGCTGGCCGACCTCGTACACGGAAAACCACGCGACCTCCTTTACGTCCAGCGAATACGGATGCAGGATGCGCTGCGCCGTCGCGATTATCCGATCGACGGTCATCTGCTTGATGGCATCGCGGTTACCGGACGTGACCTCGCCGAGATCGACGTAGTAGCGAACGAGATAGCCGCCTTCGCGCGGAATGATGAGCAGATTGCCTTCGCTTGCGGACTGAATGGCCGCCTTTAGCCGGATGTCCGGAAAATCCGTGACCGCGAGCGCGTCCATGACGCCCCACGCATGATTGGCCGCGTCGCCGCGCAGCGTCTGGCCGATGGCCGCGCGCACGCGGCTGCGGGCGCCGTCGCAGCCCACGACATAGCGCGCGCGCACGGTGACGAGCTCGTCGAGGCGCGATGCGTCGGTGCGTCGCAACGTGACGCGCACCGGATGCTCGCCTTCGCTGTCACGCTCGTCGCGCTCGACGCTCACGAGTTCGAGATCATAGTCGGGCTCCAGCCGCCGCGGAGAGCGGCGCATGACATCCAGAAGATAGTCCTGCACTCGCGCCTGATTGACGATGACGTGCGGGAATTCCGACAGACCTGTTTCGGTGTCCTGAACGCGGCCGGTACGCTTGATCGCGCCGCGCTTGTCGGGATCGGGCCGCCAGAAGACCGTCTCGTTGACCCAATAGGCTTCGCGCAACAAGCGGTCGCTCAGGCCGAACGCATCGAACATCTCGACGGTGCGGCACGCGACGCCGTCGGCCTGACCCATGAGAAGCGGCCCGGAACGTCGTTCGACGATACGCGTATTGATTGCCGGGAACTGGGACAGTTGAGCCGCGAGCACAAGACCTGCCGGGCCGCTGCCGACAATCAGCACATCGACGGCCTCGGGCATGTCAGCGGTGTGCGCGACGGCGGCGGGTTCGATCGTCGGGTCGCCTGTGCGGAAGCCGTCAAGATGAAACTGCATATGTCTTCCCCTTCAGGAGCGTCTCGTTGACCGAAATATACTCCGTATACCAACCATTTGTCGGCGGATGTTTACCCTAATCATTGGCCGCGAAAGGGCGGCCTTGTTTCGTAAGCCAGGAGTGCCGGACGCTTGGTGACGACTCGCTTACTTGCTCGCCATTGCCGTCGAATCAGGCCTCAAGCATCCTCCAGACTCTCGCCACGTTCGGCGATCAGCTTGCCGATCTCGCGGGTCGACAACACTCGCCGGCGCGGATCCGTCGATTCCGACTCGTCTTCCGCCAGGTTTTCAATGATGGTGAGAAGCACCTTGCGCGCGACCTTGATATCCCGGTCACTCAGTCCGGTCACGCTGATTTCGTTGACTTCCTCGGCGAGCGGCACGAGCTTGTCTTTAAGAGCACGGCCCTCGGCTGTGAGATAGACGTGCGTGTTCTTCTTGTTCTCGGGGCGCTGCTGGCGCTCGACGAGTCCGAGCTTTTCCATCGCCGTCACGGCGGCGAACGTGGTGGGAGCCATGACGCCTGCCTGCTCGCTGAGTTCGCGCTGCGTGAGGCCGTCGCTTTCCCACAGGATGCGCAGGAACGTCCAGTGTCCGAACGACACCGAGTGCGCCGCGAGCCGCATCTGCAAGGCGCGGACCATCGAGCGTGTCGCGTCCTTCACGAGGTGCGCGAGACGGTCGTTCGGCACCGATTCGTGCCAGTGGCGCAGCATTTCGGCAGTCTCGCGCGGCGCGCCTTCCACAGTTTTCTTTCGTGTCATGACGAAGTTTTTCATCCGTGAGCGGGTTTCTTCTACATGATAGCCGGTGGGTCTCGTGCGTGACTGTCTGACCCGTGCGCAGGACATGTCGGTGCAAACCCGAGCTTGTTCGGCGCGGACGCTCTCCTTACCATAATCATTAGATCTCGAATAAAACGAAGGTGCAGGGCGGCCGCGCGAAGCCCGCGCGTGCCGGCGCATCGTCCTCATAAGCAGGGCAACGGAGACGTTTGGTGGCCAAATCCACAGTCACGCAATTCATGCCGGAATCGGACGCCACAACCGCGCGCGTCGAGGCCACGTATCAGAAGGTCACCTGGCGGTTGATGTCGTTCATTTTCGTGTGCTGGGTGCTGAATTATCTCGACCGCGTGAACGTCAGCTTCGCGCAATTGCATCTGAAGCAGGACCTCGGCCTGTCCGATGCCGCGTATGGCCTCGGCGTGAGCCTCTTTTTCATCGGCTATATCCTGCTCGAAGTGCCGAGCACGCTGTGGCTCAAGAAGATCGGCGCGCGCCTGACGATCTCACGCATCATGGTGCTGTGGGGCGGCATCTCCACCGCGATGGCCTTCATGACCACGCCGGCGCAGTTCTACATCGCGCGGATTATGCTCGGCGCGGCCGAGGCGGGTTTCTGGCCCGGCATCATCCTGTATCTGACCTACTGGTATCCGGGCGCGCGGCGCGCTCGCATCACGTCGCGCTTTCTGCTGGCGATCGCCGCGGCGGGCATCATCGGCGGGCCGTTGTCGGGCTGGATCCTGCATAACTTCGTGGATGTACTCGGCTACAAAAACTGGCAGTGGCTCTTCTTCCTCGAAGGCCTGCCCGCGCTCTTGATGGGCGTCGTCGCGTACTTTTATCTCGTGGACCGGCCGCAAGATGCGCGCTGGCTCGACGACGAGCAGAAGAAGATCATTCTCGATGCGCTCGCCGCCGACCGCGCTGAGAAGAAGCCCGCGAAACACTCGCGGCATCAACTGCTGGCGGCGCTGAAGGACCCGCGCGTGTATATCCTCGCGGCGGGGTGGGGCACGGTGCCTTTGTGCGGCACGATCCTCAATTACTGGACACCGACCATCATTCGCCAGGCGGGCGTCTCCAACGTGCTGAACGTGGGACTGCTGTCGGCGCTGCCGTACATCATCGGCGCGCTCGGCATGTTCGCGGTGGCGCGCAGTTCGGACGTGACGCTCGAGCGGCGCTGGCACTTCTTTCTGTGCACGGCAATTGGCGCACTCGGCGGCTTTCTGCTGCCGCTCGTGTCGGGCAATACCACAGCGGCCATTGTCTGTCTGGGCATGATCTCGATTTCCTACTTCGGCGCGGCGGCCATCATCTGGTCGATTCCGCCCGCCTATCTGTCCGATGACGCCGCCGCCGCAGGCATCGGCGCAATCAGTTGTCTCGGGCAGGTCGGCGCGTTCTGCGGCCCTATCGCGCTTGGCTGGATCAAGACGGTGACGGGCAGTCTCGCCATCGGGCTGGCGTCGATCGCGGCGATCGTCTTGATCGGCGGGCTCGCGGTGCTGATCGGCGTGCCCGCCAACACGCTGCGGGAGCACGCGGAAAAGCATTCCTGAGCACCGGATCTCGCAGCACGGGCGGCGTCTTCATCATGAAGGCGCCGTTTTTCTTTTGCGCCTCTTAACGCCGTTTGAGGGAAAACCCGCTTGTGCCGTAATGATTAGATATCTAACATAATAGACATGGAGATCGGCGCGGATGGACAGCGTCGATGGACCCGAAACAAGCGGGGGGAGGGATATGAAGGACTCGGTCAGCAACGAGTTGTCGTTCAGGACGGTCGTGGTGACGAAGAAGGACCAGGTGGCGGAAGGCATCTGCCGTTTCGAACTGCGCGATGAAGCCGGGCGGGCGTTGCCGGCTTTCACGGCGGGCGCGCATCTCACGGTGCGCGTGCCGAGCGGCGCGAACCGGAACTATTCGCTCTGCAACGACCCGGCCGAGACGGACCGCTACGTGATCGCCGTGAAGCGCGATGCGGCCGGCCGTGGCGGCTCGGTCAGCATGGCCGACGACGTTGCGGAAGGCGACCGGATCGACGTTTCCGAGCCGCACAACGAGTTCGGATTAAGCGAGCGGGCGCGCAGCTTCGTGTTCGTCGCAGGCGGCATCGGCATTACGCCGATCCTGTCGATGATGCGGCATCTGAAGGCGACGTCTGGTCCGCGGTTCAAGCTCTATTACGTATCGCGCAGCCCGGAGACGACGGCTTTTCTCGATGAACTCTCGAGCGCCGAGTGGAAACCGCACGTGGTGATTCACCACGATCACGGCGACCTCGCCAACGCTTTCGATTTCTGGCCAGTCTTCGAAAAGCCCGGCAGCGGCGCGCACATTTACTGTTGCGGTCCGCGCGCGCTGATGGACAGCGTGCGCGACATGACCGGTCACTGGCCCACCGGCACCGTGCACTTCGAGAGCTTCGGCGTGGACCAGTCGCGCGCGGCGGAGAACACGCCGTTCAACATCAGGCTGGAACGGACGGGCCGCTCTTTCGAGATCCCGAAGGACCGCTCGATCCTCGAAATTCTGCGCGACAACGGCATTCGGGCGCCGAGTTCCTGCGAGAGCGGCACGTGCGGGTCGTGCCGCACGACGCTGTGCGCTGGCGAGGCGGACCACCGCGACATGGTGCTCGGCGACGACGAAAAGCGCGATCACATCATGATCTGCGTGTCGCGTGCGAAAAGCCAAGAACTTGTACTCGATCTTTGAGAATTCCGGAGAAGCGTAAATGCTCACGCACGAAGAAAACGAATTGCTGTGCCGCGTAGAAGGCGATGCCCCGATGGGCCAACTGATGCGCCGTCACTGGACGCCCGTATGCCTCATCGAGGAAGTCAGCGAGCCGGACGGCGCGCCGGTCAAGGCTCGCGTATTCGGCGAAGACCTCGTGGTGTTTCGCGATACCGACGGCAATGTCGGCGTGATGGACGAGTACTGTCCGCATCGTCGTGTCTCGCTCGTGTACGGGCGCAATGAGGATTGCGGCCTGCGCTGCCTCTATCACGGCTGGAAGATGGACGTGAAGGGCAATGTGATCGAAATGGTGTCCGAGCCTTCGTGCAGCGACATGACGAAAAAGGTCAAACATAAGGCGTACGAAACGAAGGAATGGGGCGGCTTCGTGTGGGCCTACATGGGGCCGCAGGACGCGATTCCCGAGTTCGTGCCGCCTGCGTGGGCGCCGACCGAAGACACGCGCGTGAGCATCGCGAAGGCGATTCTGCCGTGCAACTGGGCCCAGATTCTCGAAGGCGCCATCGACTCCGCACACAGCTCCAGCCTGCATTCGTCGGACTTCGTGCCGGCACGCGTCGGCGGCGCGGAAGCGACCTCGAAGAACTGGCTGCGTCCGTCGACCGACAAGGCGCCGCGCTTGCAGGTGCATCGCACGGAATACGGCTTCCGGTACGCCGCATTGCGACGCCCGATCCAGAACGCCGCCACGCACGACTACGTGCGCTCGACGGTGTTTGTCGCGCCGGCCACCGCGCTAATTCCGCCGAACAATCTGTACAACGTCGCGAATATCAACGTGCCGTGCGACGACACCAGCACCGCGTTCTATTTCATGGCATGGGGCCATCCGGACAAGACGCCCGAGACCGAGACGTGGCGCAAGTTTCTCGGCCAACAGGTCGGCATCGATCTCGATGCTTGCTACCGGCCGCTACGCAATCACGACAACCGCTTCTGGCAGGATCGTGAAGCGATGAAAGCGGGCAACTTCACCGGCATCAAGGGCTTCCCGAATCAGGACATCGCGATGTGGCTGACCATGCGCCCAATCGCGGATCGCACCGAAGAGCGGCTCGGCGCAAGCGATGTCGCGGTGGTCGAATTCCGCCGCCGCATGCTCGATGCGTTGAAGGCGTTTCAGGCGGGCGAAGCGGCTATCGGCACGGGCGACAAGGCGATCCCGCGCAGTGTGTGCTCGTTTCAGGCGATGGTGCCGAAAGACACCGACTGGAAGCACTACCCCGCGCGACCCGTGTGGGTCGAGACGGCTGAGAAAGCCTCGCCTGAGCTCGAATCGAACTACCAGGTGCAGATCTGATGGAGAAGATTCGCCTCGGCATAGCGGGCCTCGGCCGTGCCTTTTCGCTGATGCTGCCGACCTTTCTCGCGGACGCGCGCGTGCAGCTGGTTGCCGCCTGTGATCCGCGCGAAACGGCGCGTGCGCAGTTCGAGGCCGATTTCGGTGCGCCGACCTTCGACGACATCGACGCGCTCGCCCGCCGGCCCGACATCGACGCCATCTACGTCGCGAGCCCGCATCAGTTTCACGCGGCGCATACGCGGATCGCGGCCGCGCACGGCAAGCACGTGCTCGTCGAGAAACCGATGGCGCTGTCGCTCGTCGAATGCGACGACATGATCGCTGCGTGCCGCGCGGCCGGCGTGCATCTGATCGTCGGACATTGCCACAGCTTCGATACGCCTTATCTGCGCACGCGCGAGCTGATTGCGTCGGGCGCGTTCGGCGCGGTGCGCATGATCCACGCGCTCAATTACACCGACTACCTGTACCGGCCGCGTCGTCCGGAGGAATTGAAGACCGAAGAGGGCGGCGGCGCGGTGTTCAGTCAGGCGGCGCATCAGGTCGATATCGTGCGGATGCTTGCGGGAAGCCGCGCGACCCGCATCCGCGCGGCCGTCGGCAACTGGGATGCGGCGCGTCCTACCGAAGGTGCGTACACCGCGACGCTGTGGTTCGAAAGCGGCGCTTTCGCCACGCTGTCCTATAACGGCTATGCGCATTTTGACTCCGACGAGTGGACCGGATGGATCGGCGAGATGGGACACCAGCGCAATGCCGATGAATACGGCGTCGCGCGCCGCAAGCTCTCGCAGGTGACGTCACCCGATGAAGAAGCGCGTCTGAAGGCAGCGGGGACTTACGGCGGAAAAGCCTATACGCCTGTCTCCCGAGCGCCCGATGCGCGCCGGCATCAGCACTTCGGCCCGATCATCGTGTCGTGCGAACGCGGCGATTTGCGGCCCTTGCCGCATGAAATCGTGATGTACGGGGACGAACGGCGCGAGCGCCTCGAACTCGAGGCGCCGGGCGTGCCGCGCGCGGAGGTCATCGACGAATTGATCGGCGCGGCGCACGGCGGTATCGCGCCGCTGCACGATGGCGAGTGGGCACGCGGGACGCTCGAGATTTGCCTTGCGATGCTTCAATCGAGCGCCGAATCGCGCGATGTGCTGATTAGTGGCTGATGAGCGACGAAACAACCAATACTAGGAAACGTGGATTATGGCGAAGCTGAACCTCTCTATTGCAGTGGGCAACTACGATCGCATGCGGCCGCTGGTCGACGGCGAAGTGCAGATCGACGGCGTCGATCCCGTCTTCATGCTGCAGGACCCCGAAGAGATTTTCTTCCGCGCCTTCCGCCATGCCGATTACGACATCTGCGAACTGTCGCTCTCCAGCTACAGCGTAAAGACCGCGGCGGGCACGAGTCCGTATATCGGCGTGCCGATATTTCCGTCGCGCGCTTTCCGCCACACGTCGATCTACGTGCGCAACGACCGCGGCATCGAGACGCCGGCCGACCTGAAGGGCAAGCGCATCGGCGTGCCCGAGTATCAGCTGACCGCCAACGTGTGGGCGCGTCTGTTCCTCGAAGAAGATCACGGACTGAAGCCGTCGGACGTCACGTGGGTTCGCGGCGGGTATGAGGAAGCAGGCCGTCTGGAGAAAATCAGTCTCAAGCTGCCCGACGACGTGCGCCTGGAAAACGCGCCCGAGAACCAGACGATCTCCGGCATGCTCGCGTCCGGCGAGATCGATGCGCTCATCGGGCCTCGCGCGCCGTCGTGCTTCACGAATGGTCATCCGAACGTGAAGTATCTCTTCGACGATCCGCAGAAAGCCGCCGCCGACTGGTACTCGCGCACGAAGCTCTTTCCGATCATGCATCTGCTGGGCGTGCGGCGCACGCTGGCCGAGCAGCACCCGTGGCTGCCGGGCGCGGTGGCAAAGGCCTTCGAGAAGAGCAAGGCGATCGCACTCACGAAGTTGAGCGATACGTCGGCGACCAAGGTCACGCTGCCTTTCGTCGAGGAGCAATTGCGCAGTGCGCGCCGGCTGATGGGACACGACTTCTGGCCGTACGGCTTCGAGCCGAACCGGCATGTGCTGTCGCGGTTTCTGAAGCGCCATCACGAAGAAGGCTTGTCGAGCCGCCTGCTGGAGCCGGAAGAATTGTTTCATCCCGCTACGCTCGAAACGTTCAAGATTTGAGGCTTGGTGTTGCTCTTCGTTGCTTTCCGCCTCGCTCGCTGCGCCGTGGCGCTGGGTGCATGAGCGAGGCAGCATGATTCTCGAAACAGACAATGAGAATAGCCACGATGACCCGGCTGAGCGCGGCGCAAGGCGCCCGAGCGCCCGGCATGGGCGAACGACATCGGGTGCGATGACCGGCAACGCATCGCGGATGATTGCAGCAGTGCTGGATAAAACGAGCCGCAAGCGGCCACGGGAGACATGATGCATGCACCGCACCCAGACGACGACACGCGCAGCGTCGTCCTGCAGGACCTCATCAATCAGCGCGGATTATCGCGATTCCAGATGGTCACGTTCCTGCTCTGCTTTCTGATTCTCGTGCTCGACGGCTACGACACCGTCGTGGTCGGCTATATCGCGCCGGCGCTGAAGGCGCACTTCGGCGCCGCGCCCGCGCAGCTCGCACCGATGTTCGGCGCAGGGCTCTTCGGGCTGACGCTCGGATCGTTCGTCTTCGGCCCCGTCGCGGACCGCTTCGGACGCAAACGGACGCTTATCGCGTCGATCGCGGTGTTCGCGCTGTTTAGCCTCGCCTCGGCGTGGGCGAATTCCATCGGCATGCTGATCGCGTTGCGCTTCCTGACCGGTCTCGGACTGGGCGGCGCCATGCCGAATGCGTACACGCTGGCGGCGGAATATTGCCCCGACCGCCTGCGCTCGACGCTCGTCGCGCCCATCGGATGCGGGATCGCGGTCGGCGGCGCGCTCGGAGGCCTCGTCGCGTCGCGCATGATTGCGGCATTCGGCTGGCAATCCATGCTCGTTTTGGGCGGCGTTCTGCCGCTTCTTGTCATCGCCGTGCTGGCGCGCTGGCTGCCCGAATCGCCGCGCTACCTCGTCGCACGGGGCGGCAGGCAAGCGCAGGCGCGCGAGATCCTGCGACGCATCGCGCCCGAAGTCGCGTTGGATAAGGTGGCGATCACGCTCGGAGAGAACCGCGTGCAGGGCCAGCCTATCCGCGAGTTGCTGCGGCCGGGCGTGGGCGGCGGCACGCTATGGCTCTGGACCACGGCGTTCATGGCGCTTTTCGTCATCTACTTCCTCGGGAACTGGCTGCCGACGCTCATTCAGCAGAGCGGAGTCTCGTTCCATAACGCGTCGCTGATGACGGCGCTCTATCTCACCGGCAATAGCCTCGGCGCGATCCTGCTGGGGCTGCTGATGGACCGCATGAATCCGCAGTACGTGCTATGCGGCGCCTTTCTCTGCGCCGCGATCAGCCTCGCATCGTTCGGTCATCTGTCCGGCATGCCGGCTCTGGCATTGCTGGCGCTTTTCGTCACCGGCGTGGGCACGGGCGGCACGATGACGGGCACGAACATTCTCTCGGCAGGCTACTACGGCACGGCGGCACGTGCCACCGGCGTGGCCTGGACGCTCGGCATGGGCCGCATCGGCTCGATCGTCGGGTCAATGATCGGCGGCGCGATGCTGGCCGCGCACTGGGGAGCGAAGTTCATCTTCGGCGCAGTCGCTGCGCCGCTCGTTATCGCGGCCTTGAGCATTCTTGCACTGGCGCGTTTTCGTTCGCGCCGCGCCGATGCCGACATGGCGGAAGAGGGCTTGGCGATCGAGTCACCCGGAAGGTGACCCGGGCCTGGTGATTCCGTTCTGAAAGCTCAAAGCGCGGGGGACAGCCACCTGCAGACGATGAAGCGTCTGCCGATTTGCCCATGCAGGTCGTCCGCGCGGGAGAGGACGCGACCTCCGGACGGACAAACTGGTCGCCCAAATCGACGCATATGTCGAAGCGCGCAAGATCGTTGGGGGCGCATCGTGGAACGGCGATAAACCATTACCATCCGTCCTTTTGCGGCCATCCTCATCCGTTCGCCGACACTGTGCTCCGGACGCTTCGGACGTCGGATTTCCATTCGTCTTGCGACGTTCGCATGCACGTCGTAGGAGCATAAATTCAGGCCTGAGGGGCGCGCACCTTCCGATGTTGACGCTGTGCGAAATCCTTTTTGCAAGCGTGGACCGCTGCACGCCTAGAAGCGCGTCCGAGGCATACATAATTGTGCCTCCTATCATGACGACATGGATGCCGCAGACTGGTCACGCAGGCCACTCGATAAGAAAAGATGTTGTTGAAATCCGGTGCATTCCTCCTAAGCTGACAGTTATCGCCCGCCCTCTGGAGGCAGCATGCGCGATCTTCCTTTTGTCCACGTCAAGCGATGCACGTTGGTTGTCCTCATTGCATTCGCCATCGCCGGACATGCAGCGGGCCCACTTCCACAGAACGGTCGATTTGTCGCGGGCTCCGGCGTCATCACGCAGTCGGCAGGTGCCGTCAACATCACGCAGAACACGACGCGCGGAGTTATCGACTGGCGAAGTTTCTCGATTGGACCCGGTAACCGAGTCGACGTGAATAACGGTTCGGGCACGACGCTCTCGCGTGTGACCGGTACGAGCGCTTCGCGTCTTGACGGCGCGCTCTCGGCCACCGGAAGCTTTTATCTCATCAATCCTCAAGGCGTGGTGATCGGGCCTTCGGGGGTTGTCACGACGGGTGGACGCTTCGTTGCATCGACGCTGGACGTCGACGATGGCGCTTTCATGGCGGGCAACGGCAAACTTCAGTTTACCGGCACGAGCGATGCAGTCGTCGTCAATCTGGGGGCCATTGGTTCAAGCGGCGGCGACGTCATCCTTATCTCTCGCGCGATGACGCTCAACGCAGGCACCATCGACGCGCCGAAAGGCACGGCGGAACTCGTCACCGGAAACGCGGTGTTGCTCCAAGACGCAACGGCAACAAAGCAGGTCTTCGTGCAGGCGGGCGCTCAGGGTGACGTGGTGAATGCCGGTTCGGTCCGAGCAGCGCAGATTCAGCTCAATGCCGCGGACGGTAATGTGTTCGCCCTCGCGGCGCACCACGGAGGAATACGCGCAACCGGCACTACGGTGCGCGATGGCCACGTTTGGCTGGTGGCATCCAATGGTGATGTGCAGCAAACCGGAGGCGTCGCTGCGAGGGACGCCGACGGCAGCGGCGGCACGTTGGACACCAATGGTCACACTGTGCACCTCGACGGCGCGCGCGTACGAGCGGCTCAATGGAATGTCGACACGGATACCTTCGACGCTAGTCCAGGCAACATAATCGCACTCGCACGCAGTCTTTCCGGCGGCACCTCAGTGACATTGAGCACGAGCGGCGACATCGGCATGAACACGACACTGCGCTGGCACGGCGATGCATCCCTGACACTTGCGGCCGGCCATTCCGTGCTGCTCGGACCCAATGCGACGATATCCAACCGGGGGGCAGGCAACCTCACGCTGCGCGCGGACGGGAAGGGTATCGACAATGGCGGCGGCGTGGTCAATGCGGGGACAATCGACTGGTCGAAGAGCAACGGGTCGGTCGCAGCGATGTATGACGGGAATGGGGCACATCAGCCTGGCACCGTGCGCACAAATGCTGCGTGGAAGGCCCCTGAGTTCAGCGGGCTCAAGATGCAGGTGACGGGGTACCGTCTCGTCAACACGCCGTCCGAACTGAAGAACATTTCAGGCGATCTGGTGGCTAATTATGCGTTGGGGCGCGATATTCAAGTTAGCGGCACGTATGTGCCGATTGCCATAAATAACACCAAGGGCTTTACGGGTCAGTTCGACGGCTTAGGCCATGCGATCAAGGGGCTTAACTTTTCCGGCAGTTACTACGACTTCAATGACCTGCAAGGGCTGTTCGCGACGATAGGCGCGTCGGGCGTGGTCCGCAATCTCTCGATCAAAGACGCGACCGGAGATTCGGGCGCGAGCCTGCTAGGGGTCGTCGCCGGTCAATCGGCGGGACTTGTCACGAACGTCCGCACAACGGGCACGATGTTTAGCCAGGTCATCGGCGCAGGCGCAATCGCGGGCGTGGTGGGAAAGAACACCGGCACCGTCTACCGCGCCACTTCCGACGTCTCCATGAGCGCGCAAGGTTCAATGGCCGGCATCGCACTCCTCAACGACGGACTCGTCGCGCAATCTTTCGCAAACAATGACTCTGGTGGCGGGTCGCACTCTCACGGCGGGGGCGTGGTCGGCTACAACAGTGCGACCGGGATTATCCGTCAGTCGTACGCGACCGGCTCTGTGGGCGGCGTGACCGCCGGCGGCATTGTCTTGTCCAACGAAGGGCGCATCGAACAATCTTTCAGCGCGACGTATCTGCCCGACATGCTACCAGGGTATGTCGGCGGCATCGCTTTGCGCAATTCGGGCAGCATTGGGAACGACGTCTATTGGGACAAGCAGGTGAGCGGCGTTACCGTAGGGGTTGCCGACGGCACAGCGGTACCTACCGCGAGCGGCCTCACAACCGCGCAGATGACCACCGCTTCGAGCTTCGCGCCGAGCTATAACT
This sequence comes from Caballeronia sp. GAWG1-5s-s, assembly GCF_023631445.1. NCBI lineage: Bacteria > Pseudomonadati > Pseudomonadota > Betaproteobacteria > Burkholderiales > Burkholderiaceae > Caballeronia > Caballeronia sp. GAWG1-5s-s. Next base: position 20,184 of record NZ_JALQDC010000046.1, read on the forward strand.
TCGGACCCGGTGGCGCGTGGACGCTCCTGCCAGGAGTCGGTCATCCTGTGTTGCGGTGGGCAGTCGAAACCCGCCAGTGAAGCAGTGAAGGCCTACCGACCATCTCGGGTGGCAATGCGAACTTGTAGGTTGACGCGATCAGCTGCCGAGCAGCGCGCTCGCACGACGTTCCGCGGTCGGCCAGTTTGAGACGTTCGCCTGGTTTTGCAACCGTCGCTCTAACGGCGGCTCCGCTCCGAAACCTGCCCGTTGCTCTACTCTCGCATCGGCTATTGCGACATTGTGCCGGTTGCGCTCGACATCAGCAGCTTGGGCGACAGTTGACATTGGCGGCGTCCGCGCCTGCAAGACAGCAATTGCCAGCATCAGCGAACTCGCGACTATTAACGGCCGTTCTAAGTGCGGAACCGGGAGAGCGGTGACGCGGCGATGGACCGCCTTCGATCATTTCGGGCAATCGGCAGCCGCATTCCTGTTTGTGCTCACCGTTCACAGCATCTGTCGGAGTTTAGGCGAACAAATTGCACAAGTCCCAAGTAAAGAAACGAATGCGCTTTTTAGTCTCTTCCTTCATTCGTGTGTATCTCTAGTCTTCCTGTGTGCGATAACGAACAATTGAAGACTTCGTCGCGGATCACACTGTGTCGTCGACCGAATCGACCTTAGGAGCTCAACATGAGAGAAATCGTGTTCTCTAAGGTGTCTGCCTTCTTGTTGACGGCCCTTCTGTGTGCATGCGGGGGCGGCCATTCGGACTCCAATTCAGGGTCGCCGTCGACACCAGCGAGTACCCCGACGACTCCTACTCCTCCGACATCAAACCCGCCACCCACGGCGCACGCGCTCCCGCCAATAACGGCCGAAGCTGCAGATGTGGTCGCAACTGGCATGGCCGCTAGCTCAATCATTTCGAGTACGAACGTTCTTGCGGCCATTGTTAGTAGTGGGACACTTAGATTTGCGACTAATTCCGATAGCGGTGCCGACCTGGCAGCCGAAGTAAAGTTCTCGACCGCCGACGGAAGCACATACACTCAGCCCATCGTGGTGAACAGTGCACGGCCGATTTCCACTGTTCCGACCGTAGAAGCAGACGAGACAGGCGCTGCGCCAGTCGTATCAGATTCCTTCACCGTCACTGGCCTCGCCGCCGGAAATCTACTCGTGGCAAACAGTGGCGCAGTTTCTATCGCTCTCAAGGGCGCTCCGGCCATTTCGCCGTCTCACACCGCTGTACTGGTTAACGCGGCAGACGGCGTCAGCACCTTCCAAACCGATGCCACATCCTTCTTCAGTTACGACGCAAACGCCAACTCGCTAGTCATGAGCGCATCGAACGCGTCGAAGCTGTTCGCCGCAGTGCCCATTGGCTTACTCTCGTTGGACGTCACCGTCTCGGATGACAGCTATTCATTCACTCGCGCGTACAACATTCTTTTCAGCAAAGCGACGGCTGTTCTGAAGGGTTCCATTGTCAATGACGCAGGATCGCCGGCGACGAACTATTCGGGTCGCTATGTCGATATCGTCGGATACGCCAGCAAAATTCGTCGAGTGGCGACCGTCTCAGCCTCCGGTACGTTTGAGGTGGGACCGCTCCCCCCGGGAACGTACGAGGTCTCGATCGTAGACCTTGCCAGCCCGAAGGTCGTCATTGGAACCGCAGTTTTGAGTCCGACAGACACTGCGGTTCAGTTCACGCTAACCGCCCCTTCCGCTGCCGCTGCGGCAGGTGCGAAGGCTATCCAACGCAGCCAGGCTCATTCGTCAGGAAATGGCGCGGCGCTTCCTTCCCGTTCGGTTGATGGCGGCGCAAGCGCGGCTGCCCACAACACAGTCGTTGCGGGTTGTGGGTCGGCCAACGGAGTCTTTTCCGTTTCTTCGTCGGCACAGAACGATACACAGGAGTGCCCCATCTCCTACACAGTACCTCAAGGAACTTCACAAGTTGCCGTCGATGTCACCGTGTCGTCGACCGAGTATCCCGTCTACACCGCCAATCCGGCCAATCCGTTTAACGACACTTATTCTTATTCGATCTTGAATCTTCCTAGTACTGTCATTCAAGGCGCAAATGCCGTCAATAACACGCACAGGACGACAGGCGTCGTCAAGAAGCATCAATGTGTCGACGTTACAGCCGCAACGAAAGGGGCCCCGCTCACGATCACCGGTTCGATTACATCCACCAATGTCGGAGACAGCGCGCTGCCGACTACAGTCGCGGTCAACATTGCCTTGACGTGCGGCGGCATCTCAGTGACTGACGCGCAGTTCAAGTCGCCCAATACAAAGGGATTCAACATAATTGCGCCCAAGAACATCGGCGGAAATATCGACGGGCGCTATGTCAGCACGCCGATAGCTGCAGCCCAGAACGCATGGGGCATGCCGATTACAATCAAATATTCACCTGCTACTGCTTCCATCTCAAAGATAGCCATTGCCGCCGTGAGGGATGGGGCGACCGTTCAACTGGGCGACGTCGCGGGACAAGCCACCATCTCCGCCGGACAGATTTCAATACCAAATTGGATTGTTTCGCCACTGAACCTCGCCGTCTCGGCTAGTCAAGTTCAGTTCACCGTGACTTTGACTGGCCAAGTTGACGGGAAGGATAGTACATCCGACCCGGCGACGATTTCCTTCAAAGGCGCCGACTATTTTGTGCCTCTTTTCTTGGCCAACGAAACTCCGCAGCTCGCAGCGCGGCGAACAAATGGCCTTCGCGATGTGGGCGGCGATTCCTGGGCGACGTCGGCTACCATCGCGTGGCTGCTAGGCAAGCCATATCGATTTGACGATATTTCCGGACTTCACATTGCACAGAACGGCACCAGGTCGGCGCTCGGCCATGCAGGCCACTCTGACGGGGCACAGATAGATATGCGATACAGCGATGGCAGCGGCGGCTACTCAGACGGCATGGGAGGACAGGGCAGCGGAGCTCAGATTCGTGCCGCCGCTATGGCTGCCCGAGTTGAAAATCCGCCCGGACCGAAGCTCGCCTTGATTTCCAAGTGGATCAAGGACAACCGAACGATGATCGAGAACGAGAGCCCGACAGCAAGATCGATATACTTCGGAAAGGACTGGATGGCCAAGTTGTTAGTGAACGGAGCGTTTGAGGACGGCACGCCTGTAGGGACGGTGGGTACGTGGAAGACCAAGCCAGGTAATGCTTCGCCACAAGATTCTCATTTGGACCATTGGCATATCAGCTTAAAGGTTGCTCATGGCTGAGGCCGACAGCATCGCAGCTTGGCGACAACCCGGCTAGCTCGCAGTCAAACGTGCCGCTTCGCGACGCTCAAGCGGCACGTCGGCAAGACGCCGCTAGTCGGCCTTCAGCCAGCTGAGAAGGCGCATCGGCGCATCAAAGCATCAAAGTGCGTCTGAGACAGTAGTGCCTACGGCCGCACTGTTCCATCGCCGTTGACTTACTCCGGGGCATCTGTTATCTCGCGCCCATCGGCCTGCTCGCCTATTCTCTTTGCTTGGTTTGGATTCATCGCCGTTCTCCGCGTTTTTCCTGCCAACTGACGGGGCAGATGGCTCCAACCGAGCGTGCACCGTTCTCTCCAACCAAATTGCGCAAGCGGAGACGATGCCCTGTGAGTGTCGTACTACCCACCTGTAACGACAATTCGCGCTCACGTAACTTTTGACAGGCTGTTGGTCCCTAATTCGCGACTTTGATCCGCTGGATTGCTGGCGTTGAGAAGAGCTTCGTCGACCGCGAGCGACTGTCCGTTGCAGTTCATCAAGGGACGTCCGTCATACCGTGTGTCGGACGGCTGATGAGGGTCGGGTACGGTCCTCCCTCGTGAGACGGCTCCCGGCCAATGATGCGACGCTCGTTCAGCGTCGGAATATGGCTGGAAGTTGGCGCCTCTGGGTCATCGGCCGTGCGGGAATAGGGCAACGCCGAAAGGCTTAGCCGGTGCGATCCAGCCTTCAGGCCTCGGAGTGTCGCATCGGGTCGACTTCGGCGCATCCCCTCGGGCGCCGTCTGGATCGTCTATGATGACTGTCCTGCACACGTACGCCGGGAATACATGAAGTACGCCTGCCCGGCCGCGTGTCTTCGCCCTGCCTCCTTAAGCGGACCGCGGACAGCGGCGAGCCGCTCGCAGATTACTTCGCCGCGTTCTGCCCCACCCGACCTACGATCGTCAACAGACGACGACTCTTTCATGCACGCTCATCAATCGCCTAGCAACGCGCTAGAACAAACTCTTCGAAAAAGTGGCATTGATGCGATAGGCCATGCCGGCTGGGGAACGCACTTTTGCCACTTTTACGAAACGCGGCA
>NZ_JALQDC010000047.1:0-15764 GCF_023631445.1 Caballeronia sp. GAWG1-5s-s
CTGCGGCCTTGAAACGGTCAAGCTCGAAATCAATTGACCATGATCGGAAGGTTGCCTAACCTATGCCGCACCCGCCGTCCCAACCTTCAACTGTCTTCGGGACATCGCCAACCTAGCCGACCGGGCCGGTGCGACTATGCACAACGTGGTCGAGAGCATCCGCCGTGTGGCCGAAATCATGAGCGACATCACAACGGCGAGTGACAGCCAGGCGAAGGGGCTCGAGCAAGTGAACGCAGCGATTGCGCAAATGGATGAAGGCACGAGGCGTAATGCAGCGCAAGTGGTCGCCGCGTCCGCCGCAGCCACGTCGCTACACCAGACAACCGGTGAATTGCGCCGCGTGGTCAGCGTGTTTGAGCTCGAGTGACCGAATCACGCCCGATAGGCCCCGCCCCTTCGTTATGAGCTGGACAGGGCACCGCGATCAAGTTCCTCACCAAAACCACGACGACCACGATCACTTCGCGGAGGTCGAGAGCGCCTGTTGTCGGCTGAAACATAAGTTAATCCCAAATTCCACAGAACCCGCCCAGATGGCGGGTTTTTCTTTTTCTGCGAGCACATATCGTGAAACACGCATACATCGAGCAGCAATCTGCAAACGGCTATCGTCGCAGCTAACTCGGCCTGCTCCTCCGGCCCTCGCTGCGATCGGCCGCTTACGCTCGCAGCGCCTTTGCGAGGTCCGCTAGGCGATAGGGCTTGGGTACGAACAGCACATCGCTCAGCCGATTCTTCGCGTCACGAAGCCACGGCGGCGAGTAACCCGAGGTGAGGACTACCCTGAGTTGCGGATAGTCCGAACGCACCAGACTTGCAAGCTCGATCCCGTTCATGCCGTGGGACATCGAAATATCGCTGACGACAACGTCAATGTCTCGGCGCTCCCGGAGGATTTCCACCGCCTCCGAGGCACTGCTTGCCGGCACGACGTCATATCCGATGCTGGTCAGCAGTTCCGACGCAACTCCCAGCACGTCGGGCTCGTCCTCGACGAGCAAGACCGTCTCAACCCTCGGGCCCGGCGGCACATTCTCGCTTGCGGCCGGCTGCGCGACCGGCAAATAGAGATCGACTGTCGTCCCCTTGCCCACTTCGCTCGAGAGGTGCACGTTGCCGCCTGACTGGGTGATGAAACCGTACACCTGGCTCAGGCCCAGTCCGGTTCCCTTACCGGGCTGCTTGGTGGTAAAAAACGGCTCAAACGCCTGTGCAAGGACGTCGCCGGACATGCCGGTACCGGTATCTGAAACAGAAATGCGAACGTAGCGGCCTTGCGGCAATGCCGGCGTCATCTGCGCGTTAGCGTCGACCGTGTCCGTGACGATCGTGACGGTACCGCCGCTCGGCATCGCGTCGACCGCGTTGACGACGAGATTGAGTAGCGTCGCCTCGAAACGCGCTGCGTCGACCAGCGCGAATGTTTCGCCGGGCTGGAGCGCGAGTTCGACGTGCGTGCTACGGTTGCCCGCACGTGAAAGCATTGGCCCGAACTCGCGGATCAATCCGTTCAGGTCGTGCACCTCCGCCTGCAACGGCTGTTGGCGCGCGAAAGAAAGCAACTGCTGGGTCAGTGTGGCACCGCGCTCAATCGCCCGCCGCATCCCTTCAATCATTTTCTTATGGACGGGCGTAGGGGACTGGATCGCCAGCACCTGCAACCCGTTCGAGAGCACCGCGAGCAGGTTATTAAAGTCGTGGGCGACGCCGCCGGTCAGGCGCCCGATTGCCTCCATCTTCTGCGCCTGAAAGAGCGCCGTGTTGGCTTTCTCCAGGGCGGCGGCTGCCTCCTTGCGTTCAGTAATGTCGCGGGTGATTTTTGCGAATCCGATCAGGCCACCCTCGGTGTCCCGAATCGCATCGATCACGACGTGCGCCCAAAATCGGCTACCGTCTTTGCGAAGCCGCCAGCCTTCGCGTTCGGCGCGGCCAGTCTTCGCTGCTGCGGCAAGCATCTGGGCCGGGACGCCGGCTACCTTGTCCTCGTCAGTGTAAAAACGTGAGAAATGCTCGCCAACGATCTCTGATTGGCGGTAGCCCTTGATCCGTTCCGCCCCGATGTTCCAGCTTGTGACGACTCCAGCCGGAGAGAGCATGAAGATCGCATAGTCGGTGACGCCTTGCACCAAAATCCGGAAGAGCTCTTCTGTATCGCCTGTACCGTCGCGCGTGCTCTCTATGTGGTCCATCTTTTCCGTCCGGTCAGGTCGAGGTAGTGCTGGGACGGTGATTTTACCGCTCATATCGGTGCCAATCCGTTCCTTGTCCCTCATGGCGGCGAGGAGTTGAGCCGCCAACGACAGTGCCGATCTGGTCCGGGAATCATTTGAGAAAGCCACGCGGCATCGCGTCCGGTGCCGCAGCCGTACGAGCGCGTGCAAGTCTGTCGCTGGGGGCCGGCTCATCCCCCTCTTTGGCTAATGTGGCGGATCGCACACCGTACTGTACGGATTGTGACGGATGCCCCGTTACCGGACCTCGTTCCCTGTCTGCGATGCTCAAGGCTGCCAGAAAAGTGTCGGCAGTCGCGCATTCACTTTTGGACCGAACGCATCGTATGCCGGCCGAGCCTCCAGTTGGTCGCCGCGTTCGGCCTTCTCTGCAATAGAGAGCAAAGACCCGAGTGGCCCTGCGCGGTCCGTGATAGCTTGGCGTCGTCGGGCGAAAAGGCGTACGCCCAGGCTCGCTTCACGGAGGTGCACATGGCTGAAGAACTACTGCAGATGTACGGCGAAGCCAGCATGTTCGCGTCGGGGATGGTGGTCGATGGCCTTCACGCGTATGGCGACGATTTGTGGATGGCGTGCAGTACGGCACTCGGCAATGGGCTGAAGCTCTCGGAAGATGCTTCCGATCTGCTGAAGCGTGACTGGGCCCGTCGCCTCGAAAAGTTCGCGAACAACTACTTCGGTGGTGACCGCGAAAAGGCGTCGTTCTGCCTGAGGGATGTCTACAACCTGCACAAGTGGGCCGGCATCCAGAACAGCATCAAGGACATCAACTTCGCGGAAACGCTGTCGGAATAGACCCGACGCCAACACGCTCGCCTCTCAGGCGTGCGCCGGTGCTGCTTGCGAGATCAGTCGCCTGACTGAGTTGTAGTTCTCTTGCGGCCCACCTTTCCGGTGGGCCGTTTTCCTCGCCAACAGGCCGGCGCGTTTTTGGTAAGTACCGCTCCCGAACCCGGCCCGGCTATGACGGAAGCTTCGCCGCGAGTACATCGATGTTCATGATTTCCGGCTGTTTCGCGAAGAGATCGGGCGCCTTCGCCATCAGCGCCTCGGCTACCTTACCCGAGAGGTGCGCTTGGCGGCCGTCGTCGTCGGGGAACGCATCGAAGATGCCGTACACCGCCGGCGCGAGTTTCAGCCCGAACCACGCGATCGTCGCGGGTTCCTGCTCGACGAGCTGCAGTCCGCCCATCAGGAAGCTTTCCACTTCCTGCTCCTTGCCCGGCTTCGCTTCGAGCCGGACGAACAACGCGGTCCTGACCATCGCTGCCTCCTTATTGATGCCGTTTTAGGATATCCACGGGACCCCCTAAGGCTCACAAACACGGCGGCCACGGCCGGCCTCGTCGACGTACCAAGCTCCTCGGCCGATTACAGCGACGTCGCGCATTGTGCCCGACCCAACCGGCGCCCTATCATGCAGTATCTCGCCGCGCGCGCGCACTGCCAAACAGCTTGATGACTTCCGGATTGAATGCAGGGATATCGTCGGGGTTGCGGCTCGTGACTAGGTTCTGGTCGACGACCACTGCCTGATCCACCCAGTCCGCTCCTGCATTTTTCAGGTCAGTTTTGAGCGACGGCCACGAGGTAATGCGCCGCCCCTGCGCCGCGCCAGTCTCAATGATGGTCCACGGGCCGTGGCAGATCGCTGCCACTGGTCTGCCGTCATCGAAAAAAGCCTTTGCGAACGCCACCGCTTTCGGCTCCATCCGAAGCGTATCCGGGTTCAAGACGCCGCCCGGCAGTAGGAGCGCGTCAAAATCTTGCGCCTTGGCTTGGTCGAGGGCGACGTCAACCGGGAACTCGTCTCCCCATTCCGTGAACTTCCAAGCGCGCACTTGCTTATCCCTCGGCGAGACGATGCGCGTCTCGGCGCCCGCTTCGTCCAGCGCCTTACGGGGCTCGACCATTTCGACTTGCTCAAATCCGTCCTCGATCAGAATTGCGACTTTTAGTCCCTTGAGAGTTTCGCTCGTCATGTTCGATCTCCTTTGATGAGCTTCGCGTTGAAAACGCTCCGTCTGCGGCTAACCCGCTGGCCCGCACTAGGGCAGTGATTGCGCCGTGGAAGCCGGTCGGCGGATGTCGGTAAGGTCCGGTCGTGGACGTTCCGTTGCGTATGCTCGCCGCCACCGCCGTTCCTTAAGTCAGCGAGCCCGGACATGCTACGAGCCGCGCTCTGCGCACGGGAGACCCAATTACAGCTTCGCATTGGCTCGCATCATTGGGGCACCTCGGCTGCGTGCAATTCCAAGCCATCGGCGTGCCCGTGCCAATAGCAACCGTCCAGCTCACGCCCTGATGCGCGGCAGTGTCCGGAGGCCAGCTCGGCGAGCGGAGGCGATGGTGCGGTCGACTGTCCTGCCGGGCAGCGTGCGGTCCGAACGCCTGGCGATGCTTGCCGTTCCAACCGCTAGGCTAGCTCTGTGTGAAATGCGGCAGATTTTCTCGTCATAGCAAATCTGCACCGCTTGGGAAACTAAATGTTCTAATCTTCCAAATGCTTGAATGCTTGGTTCGCCGCAGTCCATGTTGTGACCGGCCGAGCGTATCGGCAACGGTGGCTGTTTCGTTTCAGTACCCTCAGAAAGCTGTCAAGAAGGAGACGCCAAAATGAAAGTAACGCTCAAATTGCTGCCGCTGACTCTCGGTGCACTGCTCGCCGTCGCGTCCTCGGCCAATGCAGCACAGGACAACGTCCAGACGATGTCCAACTTCCATACGACCGGCAGCACCGTCCAACCGGAAACCATTCCACAGGGTGGACAGACGGCTGATGCGCTGCGCAAGAACCTGGATCAGATCAAGCTGCCACCCGGATTCAAGATTGAACTTTACGCGATCGTCCCAGAAGCCCGGGCGATGGCCATCGAGCCATCGACGGGCGTAGTTTTCGTAGGCACGCGCAAGAACCGCGTTTGGCAGGTAACTGATCGCACCCATCAGCGCGTCGCGAGCGACGTCGCGCAGTTCGCTGCGGCGGTGACGTTCAAAGTACCGAATGGCGTATGCTTTTCGCCTGACGGCGTGCTGTATGTCGTTGAGCAGAACCGGGTGCTCGGCTTCCCGGCCGCGCAGTTCTTTGGCGAAGGCGGGCCGGACGTGGCTGCGGCGGTTGTCGTTCCGCAAGGCAAACTCATTCCGGCGCAGTTCGAGAGTTTCAATCACGGCGCACGCTACTGCCGCGTCGGTCCGGATAAGAAGTTATACATTGCGCTCGGCCAGCCGTGGAACGTACCGCCTAAGGACAAGTGGCCGGAGCTTAATCGGAATGGACTGGCAGGCATCATTCGCATGGATCAGGATGGAAAGAATCGGGAAATCTATGCGCATGGCGTTCGCAATTCCGTCGGCTTCGATTTTAGTCCGAAGGACAAAACGCTCTGGTTCACGGACAACCAAGTCGACGGCATGGGAGACGACACTCCGCCGGGAGAGTTGAATCACGCGACCAAAGCCGGCGAGAACTTTGGCTTCCCGTGGTACGGCGGCGGAAAAGTGCGTACGGTCGAGTACAAGGACGAGACGCCGCCACCCAACATCACCTTCCCACAGGTGGAGTTCGCGGCACATGCCGCCGATCTCGGCATGTCGTTCTACAACGGCAAGATGTTCCCGCAAAAGTACCAGGGCGGCATCTTCGACGCCGAGCACGGCTCATGGAACCGCACTAAGCCAATCGGCGCGCGCATTATGTTCATCCCGATTAAAGACGACGGCACGGCGGGCGAAGCTGAGGTCTTTGCCGAGGGCTGGCTTACTCCGAGCGGCGAATACATGGGTCGACCGGTCGACGTCCAAATGCTGCAGGACGGCTCCCTGCTCGTCTCGGACGACTATGCGGGCGCGATTTACCGCATCTCGTACACGGGTGCGAAATGAGACCTGCGCGCTGGATGACATCGGTGACGGCCGCCCTGGCGGCGGCGCTCGCGTTGACGTCGCAGACATCACTCGCGGGCGATGCGCAAGCCGGCCGAGCAAAGGCGGCGCAGTGCGCGGCGTGTCACGGTATCGACGGCATGTCGAAACTGCCCGAAGCGCCGAACTTGGCCGGGCAGACGGAAGACTATCTCGTGAAGGCGCTCAACGATTTTCGTTCTGGCGCGCGCCAGAACGAGATGATGTCGATGATGGCTAAGACGCTGTCAGACACGGACGTCGCTAATCTGGCCGCCTACTACCATAGCGTCGGAAGCAAATAGATAGACGTGCCGCGACAGCGCCGGGGCTTTCCACTGGTGCCTGTCGCGTCCCCATCGCAAGCGACAATCTCGGTTTGGGCCCGCATAGCGCGGGCTCTTCTTCGCACAATACCGTCCACCCGTAGACGATGCCGCAAAGTGCGGCGTCCGGTAGTCTTCCGTGTACCAGGTCGCTGTCGGCTGCTGTTCGCCTAGCCGGCTAGTGCCGCGGCATTGATGCCGGATGCTGCCCCTCTGGACTCAGCTGCGAAACCAGCGTTAGCAACTGCTCAACGGCTACCGGCTTTTGAATATAGGCATTGCAAATTGACGCGTGTCGTTCTGTCGGCTGCGGGCCATCGGATAGCAGGATGACAGCGAAGCCTCGGCACGGGGGTGCGTGGCGTTTCAACTTGTTTAGCGCTAGTTCATCTAGCATCTTCGAGTCAGTGACAATCACGTCCGGGTGTCTCCCTGACACCATTTCCAAAGCCTCGAAGCCATCGAGTGCGGTCATGATGTGGTGACCTTCCGCCTCCATACCAAGTCGCAAGACGTCTATCAGACGAGGCTCTTTGCCAACCAACAGTATTCTGCACACGGATTTCTCCCCTCGGCTCGCTGCGCGCGCATCGCACGTGCCTACAAGTTTAAATACAAGCGAAAGGGCTTTCTGGAAGCCATCCGTCGGGGCAAGCGTCGACGGTTCTGCCCGTTCCGAAGAACCATGAACTCCCCTTTAGGTCCGTCGCAGAGCGGACGAGTTGTGCGGACAAGCAAACCGTGCTCTGTTGCCGCGGAGAAGCGACGGTTAGGTACGACGATTGCAATGCGGGCTTGTTACTCATCCTCGTCCCTTCCCTCTCGGCGGACGTGGACTTAGGCGCGCCTCTGCCCCGGGGTGCGGGCCTTTCTTTTGTGGGGCTTTTTCTTGCCCTTACTGCATTGGCGACTAAGCTACAGAGGCGCTCCAGGGCGCAGCATAGAGTTCTTGGCCCGCTATCGTCTCTCCGCGATGCGGGCTTTCCTTTGCCCGCTTACCTTAAACGGGGGTACGCTGAACTCGGCACGGAGGCATCTGTGCTGTATGAGCGACCATTAAGCCCGCTTCGGCGGGCTTTTTTTTTATCGGGCGCGCGGGCCAACACCGCGCTCTTCGACAAGACGGCAGGGTAGACCGACGCAATGCAGAACGCCAAACAGCGCGCCGTTCCTCGCCATGGCGAGGCGGCTTCAGTGGCTTCAGTCGCGACGGCCGGACGACCAACCGTTGTTCCGAAGCGGCGTCAGCGGGATTCGCCGTCTAGAAACTGGTCGATCGCGCGCTTTACGGCGTCGGTTGCCGCAATGGCCTCTTCGACTGTCTCCAATCTGCGCGCAGACGCGCAACCCACTTCTTCAAGGCGCTCTCGCAGCCCCAGGGGCTCTCCGCCATTGCCATCGTCGATGCGCAACGCAAACGCTTTGTCGCCGATGGGCTCGTGGTTTCGTTGGTCACGACCTGCGTGAACTCCGCTTCTGTCAGGATTTTTATAAAAGGAATCGGCAAATCGGTGCGTTGAGCGACCCTCGAATTGGTGACCAAGGCTCCGTTTTCGAGGAGTAACAATGAAGCTAGGCCATCTATTGGCGGTCAGCGCCGCAGCGGTTTTGACATCGGGCGGCGCCGTCACCGCTCAAGGACAGAACGCACCCACGGCCAGCCCACATACTGCTGACTCGAGCACCGTAACATACGGTGCGTCGACGTACCGCGGCGCCGATTATGGCGGCGCCGCCTCTGGCGAGAACGCCCCCGGTGCGCGGATTTATGGCGAGTGGGTACGGTGCTGCAATCCTGACAACTGCCCGCCCGACTGCCTTGCAACGTATATAAGCGATCCTGACAAAAACGGTCTGCACACCGGGCTAGCGCGACGGGCTCGCTCACCGCTGGGCGGGGCGCATGTTTAGTTGTTTCTGTGCTGCTGCCCGCTGATTGCTTTCAGCGGTTCAGCAGCGTAGTTGCGCAATGCCCGTTCTGATCTGGCCCCAAGCAACAACGAAACACCATTCAACACCGATCGCCCAGTGCAGACCGGTACCGGTCGCCGTAGACTTCCCGCTGGAAAGGGATAGGATGGAGCGTTACCTACCGGTCACGAGGCATCCATGCCAACCAAACACGCCTTAAGCATCACGGTAACCGAACACCTGGTGCCATTTGTACGAATGGAGGTTGCCTCAGGTCGCTACAGTTCCGCCACTGAGGTCATCCGCGCCGGGTTACGGCTGCTTGAAGAGCAGACTTTGCGCCGCTTATCACTGGCTAGGAAACATGTTTTGCCATCGAAGAGACAGGTGCAAGACGCGTCAAGGACGCGCCGCGCAGTGGAGAAGACGTGAACCCGATCGCCGGATTTCCGATCGTCGGCGTCGGGGCATCCGCAGGCGCAGTCGAGGCGCTCGAAGGGTTCTTCCGCGGCATGCCCGAAAAGCCCGGACTTGCGTGCGTGATCATCACCCACCTGAGCCCGAACCGCGAGAGCATGCTGCCGGAGATCGTCGCGCGCTTCACCGCAATGCCAGTGCATGCCATAGCTGATAACACGCGCATCGAAGTCGACACTGTTTATCTTCTGCCAACTGACGCAGTGGTGACCATCGAGGACGGCACCCTCCGCGTTCAATCGCAAGACTCGCACCGTCGGGAGCGCAAACCGATTGATCTCTTTTTTGCCGCGCTGGCGGCCGACGTCGGCGAGCTTTCCGCCGGTGTAGTCCTGTCAGGCGCCGACTCAGACGGGACACTCGGCATCAAGGCTATCAAGGAGTGCGGCGGACTCACGCTCGCGCAGGTTGCCGACGGCTTCGGGCCCCAGCATCCGAGCATGCCAGAAAGCGCCATCTCGACCGGCCTTGTGGACTTTGCGGTCCCCGCCGAGCAGATGGGCCGGAAACTGGCGAACTTCGCAGCCGGCGGATTCATGCTCGACGGGCTTGCAGAGAAGGCAGCCGCGTCGAACCAGCGCGACTCCATCGATGAAGCTCGCAATGCAATCTGTTCGATTCTGCGCCATCAGGTAGGGCACGACTTCAGCGGCTACAAGGTGAACACATTCTTGCGCCGTGTGCAGAGGCGCATGCAGGTTCTCGACGTAGAAACGCCCCAAGCGTATGTCGCGCGGCTGTCAGCAGACGCAGAAGAGGTCGCGGCCCTCTTTCGCGATCTGCTGATCAACGTCACAAGTTTCTTTCGTGATGCCGATGCATTCGAGGCGCTCGCGGACAAGGTCCTGCCGAAGCTGTTTGAAGGACGCGGCGTCGATGACACGGTCCGTGTGTGGATCCCTGGCTGCGCGACGGGTGAAGAGGTCTATTCCATCGCGATGCTGATGCACGAACAGATGGACGCCCTCGACCACCCACCACGCGTTCAGATTTTCGCCACCGACATTGACGATGCGGCGCTTGGCGTCGCGCGCACAGCGCGTTACCCGTTGCCTTTGCTTGGCGGCGTGTCGGAGGAGCGGCGGCAGCGTTTCTTCGTTCCAGACGGCAGCGGTCATGTCCTCGCGAAGGAGGTTCGGGATCTGTGCATCTTCTCGCCACACAGCGTCATTCGCGACCCACCTTTCTCGCGCATTGACCTCGTCTCCTGCCGCAACCTGCTGATCTACTTCGGCACCGAGATACAGAGCCAGGTCATCCCGACGTTCCACTACGCGCTCCGTCCTGATGGATATCTGTTCCTGGGTACCTCGGAAGGCGTCAGCCAGTTCGAGGAGCTGTTCACTCCAATTGAAAAGAAGCACCGGATTTTCCGCCGTCGTGCTGACGTATCGCCCCAACTCCGGGTGCCGCTGTCGGTGTCCTCGCTGAAGATCGGCCAGATCGCCGGGCTGGCGACCGGTCGTCCGACGTTGACTGGGGCGTCCCTGCGGCTCGTGGCCGATAATCACATGCTGGAACGGTTTACGCCGCCCCACGTGCTCGCTTCCAGCGATGGCGACGTTCTGTATTACTCGGCCCGCACGGGAAAGTACCTTGAGGCGGCAATTGGTGCGCCGACGCGCCAGCTGTTCACAATGGCGCGCAAGGGACTCGGTCTGGACTTACGCTCGGTATTTCGTGAGGCGGTTGAATCTGGTCGCTCGGTCACGCGTGACGGCTTGGTGATCGAGGGTGAGGACGGTCGGGTGCAGGTGATCGACCTGACAGTCGAACCGCTGACGGACCAGACGAGTGGCGAACGTATGTATCTCGTGGTCTTCGATGACCAGGGCCCTGTGCTTTCGCGGGAGGAGGCGCTGGCGCGCGCCCAGGCCACGCACGACGGAACAGCCGTGCAGTTTGAGAAGGAACTGCGCGACACGCGCGAACGCCTGCAATCGATGATCGAAGAATACGAGACAGCGCTTGAGGAACTGAAGTCCTCCAACGAGGAACTGGTGTCGGTCAACGAAGAAATGCAGTCGTCGAATGAAGAACTGGCGGCGTCCAGGGAAGAGCTCGTCTCGCTCAACGAAGAGCTGCACACGGTCAACCTCGAGCTTAGTCGCAAAATTGAGGCGCTCGACCGCTCCAACAGCGACCTGCAGAACCTCTTCGAGAGCACGTCCGTTGCGACTGTGTTTCTTGACCGCAACCTGGTGATCCGTTCGTTCACGCCAGCGATGGACGGCATCTTCCACATCCGCCCCATCGATCGCGGCCGACCTATCACCGATCTCGTCAGCCGGCTGGAGCTCCATCGGCTGGAGACGGACATCGAAGCAGTATTTAATGAAGACACGCCGCGGGAGCATCATGTGTGCAGCACCGACGGTCTGTCCCATTTCCTCGTGCGACTCGCGCCGTACCACAATGGTCAACGTACGCTAGATGGCGTGGTGGTGACGTTTATCAATGTAACGGGCATGGTGCATGCTGAACAACGGCAGAGCGTGCTGATCGCCGAACTACAGCACCGCACACGTAATCTGCTGACTGTCATCCAGTCGATAGCACAGCAGACGCTTGCCCAGGACGGCGCACTTGAGACGTTCAACAGTCGTCTCCGGGCGCTCGGCCGTCTGCAAGGTCTTGTCGGAGAAGCGGACGGCAATCTGGTCAACCTTGGCGACATCGTGAAGCTGGAATTCGAAGCACTTGGCGTGAGCGGCAGCGACCGGATCGGGCTGGGTGGTCCGGTCGTACCGCTTGGATTTCGGAATATACAGACGATCGCGCTGGTTCTTCATGAACTGTCGACCAACGCCGTCAAGTATGGGGCGCTCAAAGACGGCGCGGCCCGGCTCCAATTGCGCTGGAAAGTCGAGCTTGCAGGATCCGGTGCTGCTTCGCTTGTGATTGACTGGATCGAAAGCGGCGTATCGGTTGCTCCCGACAGCTCGAAGATTGGCTTCGGGCGGCAGCTCATCGAAAAAGCGCTAAGGTTCAGTTTGCACGCGCATACAGAGCTGGTTTTTAACGCGGACGGGGTTTCATGTCACATTGAAATACCATTGCCGTCAGCCAGCTTAACGAGGCATATAGAGCCGACATGAGCGAGCGGACGAGAGTTCTGGATGGCAGGAGGATTCTGGTAGTCGAGGATGACTATCTGGTCGCGCTCGCGCTCTCACCTGCCCTTGAGGAAGCGGGCGCCGTCGTTGTTGGGCCGGTCGCGAGCGTAGAGGAAGCCCTGGCCCTGCTTGCGGAGGGCCGTGAGGAAGTTGACGTTGCAGTTCTGGACGTAGATCTCGATGGTGAAAAATCCTATCCGGTGGCCGACGCGCTCGTCGCGCGGGAAATCCGCTTCATTTTTGCGACGGGCTACGGCCTTGATGCACTCGCCCCAGATTATCGGCAGTACCCGCGCTGTCAGAAACCATGCGACCACCGCGCGGTGCTTAATGCGCTTAAAGCGTGAGTCCCAGCCACAACAGGACATCGGACCACTTCCGCGCCTTCTTACCAGATGGCACCGATAAGGTTTTTTGTCGTTGAAGCCAGTTCAAAAAGAGCTCGGAAGGGTCAGTTCGTTCATCCCGACCCGCAACGGTAGGGGTTGCGCCGATAAAGCTTGCAGCTACGACGAGAGACGAGTGAATGCTCTCTATCGTCACCTGACCGTTCTCCCGAGGGGCTCCCACGCTCGAGCGGCTGAGCGATGCATCGCGTAATGCCGCCCTAGCCGACTGCCATACGACGCGGTCGGGTGAACCCGACCCGTTTGAGCTACTCACGAGCGACTGGCGAGCGGCTGCTTTGCGCGGCGCGTTCAGTCATCCATGACAATCTCGAGTTACGCCGCAAGGCGCTCCGATGCAATGGAGTGTCGGCAGATACCGATTTTCCAGCGACTTGAGACCGAGTGCTCGCCCCCTGTCGCATCGCATGGGCATTTTGTACATCGCGTGGACGCGCCTGGCTTGCGACTAGGAGCACTGCGCCAAAGCGCCGTGAGTTCTGTGCGTCAAGTTGTGCAGAAACCGGATGCCAGTGGTTTCAGTTGATCCTTCTGTGCGGCGTGCGGTGCGAAGGGCGTAGCCTGCAGCGCCGCACGCCGCACGCCCGCTATGCAGCAGCGCGCAAGAACTCCTTCTTCTGCTCGGCCAGCAGGGCCATGTTCAGATAGCGGCTGTCTTCCAGCCACGTTTCATGCGTTTCACTGCATAGCGCCCTGACTAAGCGCAGACACGCGGCCTCGTTCGGGAAGATCCTCACGATGCGCGTGCGCCGCTTGATCTCTTCGTTCAGGCGCTCAAGCATGTTGGTCGACTTCAAATGCTTGTGATGCGCACGCGGCGTAAGCACCTCGCGACGGCCGTTGGCAACGGGACGTTCGCGTGAGGCATGATCGGGGAATCAGGCTACGTGCTTCTCACTGGCCGGCAATCAGGCAGTAGACGCGGGTAAGTCAGGGTGCGGGGGCAGCTTGCTGGCCATGTTCCAGGGCAGCAGTTCATCGACGCGGTTGATGGGATGGTCCGCGATATGAGTCAGGACGTATTCGAGGTAGGCGCGCGGGTTGATCCCATTGAGCTTGCAAGTTCCGATCAGACCGTAAATAGCGGCGGCTCGCTCGCCCCCGCTGTCGGAGCCCGCGAACAAGAAGTTCTTCCGGCCCAGACTCACGCAACGCAGCGCGTTTTCGGCCAAGGCGTTGCTGATCTCGGCGCGGCCCTCTTCGCCGTACAGCACGAGGGCATCCCACTGGTTGAGCGAGTAACGGATCGCTTTGGCCAGCTCGGATTTCTTCGACAGCGTCGTGAGCTTGTCCGTCATCCACGCCTTGATCGCCGCCAGCAGCGGCACGCTTTTCTCCTGTCTTAGTCGCAGCCGTTCAGCGACCGGTTTGCCACGGATGTGAGCCTCGATGCCGTAGAGCTCGCCGATCAATCCGAGCACCTGCCGAGTCGCTTCGGTGGGCGTGCGGGCGTGAACGTCGTATATGTACCGTCTCGCATGATCCCAACATGCAACCTCACGGACCTTCCCGCTCTCGTACAGCTCGTTGAAGCCGCCGTAGGCGTCGGCCTGCAGGATGCCCTCGAATCCGGCGAGATGGGTCTGTGGATGGATGCCCTTGCGGTCGGGCGAGTAGGCAAACCACACCGCAGCCGGCTCCGTCGAGCCCGAACGGCTGTCGTCGCGCACGTACACCCAGAGTCGCCCGGTCTTCGTCTTCTTGTTGCCCGGCGCGAGCACCGGGATCGGCGTGTCGTCCGCGTGCAGCTTCGACGTTGCCATCGTGTAGCGGCGCAGCGCCTCGGTCAGCGGCCCGCAAAGCGCCTCGCACTGGCCGACCCAGCGTCCCATGCTGGCCGGGTCGAGCTTCACGCCATCGCGCGCGGCAATCTGCGACTGCCGGTACAACGGAGTGTGGTCCGCGTACTTCGAGACGAGGATGTCGGCCAGCAGGCTTGGATGGGCGATACTGCGCGTGATCGGCAGGCCAGGCATAGGCGGCTGCGAGAAGTGGTGGCCGCACGGACAGACCGTCTTGTGTCGGATCGTGCGAATCACCTTGAACATCGCCGAGACGCGAGCGAGTTGCTCGGACACATCTTCTCCGAGCGGCTGCATGGCGCTGCCGCACTTCGGGCAGGTCGCGTCGGCTTCCAGCACGCGCTCTTCGCGTGGCAGATGCGGCGGCAGCGCTTCTTTCGGCGACGCGTCACCGACAGGCGTGCTCGCACTCGATTGGCGAGCACGTCGCACATCAGCGACGCCACGCTCACCGGTCAGATCCTCAAGGGCGGTCTCGAGCCGCGCGACCTCGCGGTCCAACTGCTCGGACTTGCGTCCGAACTGCATGCGCTTGAGCTTGTCGATCTGCGCCTTGAGTTGCTCGATCTCGAGATCGCGCTCGGCAAGCTGGGCACGGGCCTCGGCCAGCAAGGCCCGCAGGGTTTCGACATCGTCAGGGAGTTCGGCGCCGTTCGACATGCGGCGCAGTTTACGAGCCTTCCGGGCGGTTTACAACATCGACATTGCAGCGGTCCGACGCGGCTGCCGCCAATCGATGCCTTCGAGCAACATCGACAGTTGCGCCGCCGTCAGATAGACCTTGCCGCCATCGGTCTGGGGCCAGACGAAACGGCCTCGCTCAAGCCGTTTTGCGAGGAGCCAGAGCCCGTCCTCGGTCGCCCACAGGACCTTCACGAGATCGCCGCGACGACCGCGGAAGATGAACACGTTGCCGCCCAGCGGATTCTCCTCGAGCGCCGTTTGTACCTTCGCCGCCAGTCCCTGGAATCCGCAGCGCATGTCGGTGACGCCTGCCACCAGCCAGACGCGTGTACCCGTAGGCAGCGCAATCACGATCGCACGCTCGCTAGTACGACCCGTAGCGTATCGGCATCGACGACGCCGTCAACCTTGACGACTACGCTGCCGATTCGAATCTCGATCGTCCCGGCGAGTGGCGTCCGATTGCCAACGTCCCGTGCTTCCGGCGTCATCGCCACGTGCGCGGGCAGCGTATCATGGACCACCGCCACTGGAATCATGGAAGTCGTTTCGGCCTGCAATTGCTCGCGATACCGACGCCGCCATGTGAACAGCATGTTTGCATTAATGCCACTCTCCCGGGCCAGCTTTGCGACCGACACGCCAGGCTCACATGCCGCGGCCGCAAGCCGGCGTCGAAATTCCGGATCATGGTTCGGGCGTCCCTTGCGGCTACCCGGCTTGGCTTCCGACTCTGTCACAGTGGTGTCCATCAAATCGAAAATGATGGGCACTACTTTGATCTCGTGCCGCGCCGGCGTCTACGACGGCCGCCGCGAGGTGCTTACCACGCGGCAGCCGGTAGAACGTCAGCGTCTCGGCGATGTTGCCTTCAACCCAATCGACGAGCTTCGGATATTTGCCC
>NZ_JALQDC010000048.1:0-13830 GCF_023631445.1 Caballeronia sp. GAWG1-5s-s
GACGACAGCGCCTTGCGCCGCACCACCACGCTCCACAGGATCAGCCGTTCGAGCTCGCGCGTGTACGCGCGCAAGGTGGTCGGCCGGTCGCGATAACGGTGCAAGTACGCGTGCACCGCCGCGAGGTCGTGTTCGGCGCGGATGAACGCAAAGCTCGTCGCCCGGTTGAAGCCTGCAGCGCCGGATAACTCTGCCGGGACCGCGAGGTGCTCAAACGGCGCGAGCCGCGGTTCGCTCGGATCGCCGCCGACCACGATGACGCGGTCGCCCCCCTTCCCTTCGCTCGTGCGTGTTGGCACCAACGACGCCGTGTCGACGTCGGCGGCCACCTTCACGCCGAGCGTCGCTTCATGCCGCCGCAGCCACGCGACAATCGCCCGCGCGCGCAACGCGCCGATGCGCGGCACCGCGCGCCACCAGCTGCCGCCGCGCGCATTGCAATAGTCGATCAGCGCGCCGAGCGTGCCGATGCCCTCTGCGTTGAGGCGCTGCGCGATCAGCGGCCGGAACCACAGGTGCACCGGGTGCGCGGCGAGCGGTACGGCCGCCGCGAGCGTCGACGCCTGCTCGACCATGCGCAAGGTTATCGCGGTGAGCTTGGCGCTGCCGTGCTGTTTGATCGACGCCTTCAGATGGTCGGCGAGCACGGCCGAGCCGTGCCGTAACGCGAGCTGCACCAGGTCATCGCGCATCGTGCGCAGATACCGCTCCATCGCATCGGCGCTCGCCGCGTGCGGCGCGTGCTCGGGATCGTAGTAGAGCCGCGCGATGGTCGCTGCGGGCAGCCGTTGCACGAACGCGCGCAACGCGGTGAAGTCGGTGCGCGTATAGGTGCGCGGCGGCGGCAGGGTCAGCTGTTGCGGTTGATTGGCCATCGCAATGCCCGTGGTTATTCTTCAACAAGAGCCCAACGGCTCGCAAAAGGTGGCTCGGTCGGTGAGTCTTTTCAAAGGACGACGGTGAGCTTATTCGGGCGACGCGTCCCGTCCGACGGGGAACAACCGCTGATCCCACACGACCGGCTGCGGCGCCGACACCACCAGGCGCGCCGCGTCCGGATGCGCCGGGTTGACCACGGCATTGCATTCCGCCCGTGCGACCACCGACGGCACGACCAGGATGGCGGACCGCCCTTCTTCGATCCACCGGTCGCCGAAGCGCCGCGCGACCTGCGGATCGGGTGCGTCCCACCCCGTCGGAAGCGCATCGACGTCCACACCCTCAACGGCGACGTCGTCCGGCACCTCGGCTGCAACCCACACATGATGCTTCGGCACCTTGCCGATTCGCGCATGGACCAGCACCTCCAGCATGGCGCCGGCGAAGTTCAGCGCGCCGTAAATCACCGGTCGCCCCGGACTATTAAAACGCCCGCCGACCAGCATCGCGCCGGTGCCGCTCCACACCGGATGACGCCGGTCGGCAATTCGAAAGATCCGCATCAGGCCCGCACCTCGACCGTTGCATCGGCCTCACGCTCAACTCTCTCTACATAGAAGCTCATGCGGGCAGCCCATAAAACAGCTTCCACAGCACTTCCTCGACGCGCCGCGCGCCCAGTTCGGTCAGTGCGACCTCGACCGGGGTACGGCCTTCGAGCAGCGGGTGCGCGGTGTTCAAAAACTCGCGGGTGTCCGCCTCGTCGTCCCACACGTAGCGCGCGGTCGCGACGATGCGGGCGAGCCGTTCGGTTTTTTCCGACTCGTCGGGGCTGAGCTTGTCGCGCCGGCGCTTAAACGTCGCCTCCGGCACGATGCGCGCGAGCAGCGCGCGCCGTTCCTCGGCGCTACGCGTGGCGTGTTCAACGCCTTCCTTGAGTGCGGACTTAGGCAGGCCCTCGCGCACCTGCGCGTCGAGTTCAGCGACCGAGTGCGGGGTGTGTGGCAGCGCCATCACCGCGGCGATCTGTTCGGGTGACACCAGCAGCATGGCTAGCTCCTTGGTTCAGATGAACCTTCATTATAGGCCAAATGATACCTTTGCCCTACCCGAACGAGACGTATCGTGGGTGACCCGCTATTCTACCCATTAAAGCGTTCACTGCTAATAATAATTAGCAGACAAGGAGAGGTCCACTAGTCAGCACGTGTCCTGCGTCAACAGACCATCTTTGCGGCCTCCCCCGCCTTTTCCGCGACCCTGACGACCGTTGGGTCGCCCGGGCCACCCACCTCCCCGTTACGCCGGCTTGATGTTCGACGCCTGCCTGCCCTTCGGGCCCATCTTCTCGTCATACGTTACCTTCTGCCCTTCCGCGAGGGTTTTAAACCCTTCGGCCCGAATTTCCGAGAAGTGCGCGAACAGATCATCACCGCCGCCGTCCGGCGTGATGAAGCCAAAACCCTTTGCATCGTTGAACCACTTGACCGTACCGGTTGCCATTGTGTTGTGCCTTGGAAGTTGAGAACGGCGCCGCCCTCGCAGCGCGCGAACCTATCTTGATCGTGCGCCTCCTGCATGGCAACCCGGTGGTTCCCCGCCCGGGCGGGCATCACTAACGAGTCTCACCAGCGCGCGCGTTAGTGACGACTGATAGTCGACGTTATCGAGCTTAGCTGGGACGTTGGTGCAACGACTTGGCTATCAGGACCCGGCGGCGACGCCGTCGGGCGCGCGTAGGCGACGCTCAGCAATCCGTCCCCGCTCACGACGACGGTGCGCGCAGGCCGCCCATGCGAGCGAACCTGGCCGGAGGTGCCGCCCCCCTACCGGCTAAATCAAACGACGGCCACGAAGTAAGGGCGCTGACGCGGGGAGCGCGCTTGACCGTGCAGGGCTGGTCGATCTGAAGGGGAACGTTGAATAGGTTGCGACTACGCGGGCCGGCGTCCGGCTGCACGGTTTGCGCTGGGGCCGTTCGCTTTTCTAGGGGAACACTTTCAAGCCGCTTCCGTTCGCGACTCCGGTCGCCCACTCGGATAACATCCCTCCAGCGCTTGGAACGCAGCTCCGGTGATCGTGCCGCAGGGCGTGCAGGCCCGGGTCGCGCCCATCCGATCGGCGAGCTGCAACCCTCGGCGTTCGTCTTCGTGCCGCAGATGACAAGGTCGAAGGCGTTGAGCGCGGGCGCGCGGTTTCGCCGTCGTACACGGGTCACAGGCCGATTCCAAGTCGGCACCCTCCTTTACGCCAACCGCCCCACGCACAACGTCCGTGAGCGCTTCGTGCCGCCGCTGGAGGTGCAGGAACTGCCCCACCCCGTTCGGCCATACCCGATCCCGTCGGGGTACGGGTCCAAGGGGGGCGTCGCGCTGGGTCAGGCGGCGCTTGTCGATCGCGACTACCACGACCGTCATCGGCTCGTCAGCGAGGTTCTGCATGAGAATACAACCGTCTCGGGGGCCTCTTGCCGAGTTTCGAAAAGGCGCCGCACTGACGGCGGATATCGACCTTTTGCAACACGACCGAAGCGTGCCGAAGGTCTCGAATTCGAGCCGCTTGGTGGGCCGGGCGATCGCATCGGTTGCAGCCCTTTTCTGAACGTGCACAAGCCCAAGGCGAATTGCGGGTACGCCTATCAATCGAGCTCAGGCTGGGGTGTCCGCGGTCGTCAACACCGACGATGTGCTCTGCATGGAGCCGGGTTGGTTTTGGGTGGGTTGCCGGACCGAAGCAAGCTCGCGCGCCGCTTCGCACGCTGCTTGGGCGATTCGGTGGCCGGTTACCGACGCCGCCGTACCAGTCCACGCTGCTCGCGCGCCGCATCCAGCAAACCCGTTCGTCCCAAAAGCCCGAGCCAATTGGTGGGCGATAGCGCAAAAGACCGCTAGTTGCGTTTGGCAAGAGCGCTTGCAGGCCTCGTCCCTTTGCCGCGCCGCAGGTTCCGGTCTGACTCGCCGGCAAATCATCGGCCTATGGCGGTATTGAATTCGCCCGCCGTCCGCGCCTTGACCAACTGTCTGAGGCCCGCAATATGGTCACGAACGCTGGCCGTGACCGGCGGTCGCTCACCGGCCAGCGACGACAGCATCGGCTGCGCGGACGGCGCTGCGCGACGCTGCGCCTCGGCGAATTGCTCCAGGTCCAACGCGGTGGCGGGACGGAGTTTTCCGGCCTTGAGCGCACTCGCAAACGACGGCATCCAACCGGTGGCCTGTCGGCCCACACGCTCAGTCACGCTGAAGATCGTCAGCGATTCCCCCGCGGCGCCAACGACGAATTGACGCGCGTTGTCGACATCGATAAACGTGCGACCCGCGTGCTCCCGCGCGAACCGCTCGGCTTCGCGCTGTTGCTGTGCCCGCTCACGCTCCGCGTTGGCCTCTGCGTCACGGCGGCGTACGATCAGCCCGAAATCAATCGGATTGCGCAGCAGGGCGCGAAGGTAGTTGATCGGCGCCTTGGCGCGCTTCAGGTGGTCCCAGGTGGCCTCTACGACGTCGGACAGGCGCTTGCCATGCTCACCGGCCTCGCGCATCAGCTTGAAAATCAAGAAATCAAAAAACCCCAGGGTGCGCAGACGCTGAAGATCCGCAGGTACTTGGCCCGGTTGTCTCTTTTGAAAAACAGAAGGGCTTAGATCCTTATATATTCCACCGTCTGCCACCTTGGCAGACGGTGCCAACACAGTAATCGCGGCCGGGGAGGGTAGCGGCTGTGACGGCGCTGGCACAGCTTCAATCTGTTGCGCCGGCGGCGACTCGATCAGGCCGAGCAGGGCAGCCGCATGCTCAGTCAGGTGGAGGTATGCGCGACCAAACAAACCCGCTTCGACATAGCGGGCCTGCGGACGTCGATCGATCAGTCCGGCGGCTTCGAGATCGTCGAGGCTGCGATAGAAGGTCCGCATGGATTGAAGCGCGCGGCCCGTGAGCAGTTCGCGGCGCGCAAAGATGGCGGCGAAGGGATTAGCGGCGTCAACGGTCCGCGCGAGGGCGGACAGGACAGCGCGAGCGCGAGCGGGGAGTTGTTCGATGTGTGCGGCCCGGAATGCCGCCCGGAAGATGATCCAGGGCAGGTTGGTTGAGTCGCAGCGAAAAGCGGTGAGGGCGGCCGAATCTGCGGGGTGTACTTGACCCTCGCCGGCAACGAAGCGTTGCGCGATAGACATGTCGAGCGGTCCATTTCAAGGAATGGATTGAAAATCGCTTGACTGCTGATCGCGTTCCGCTACACTCGGGACTTGTGAAGGGTCACTACCAGTTTCCAGCTGGCGAGTGTAACGAGCGAGGTTCCAGCCAAGCCCGTATCGCAAAAGCCTCCAGTTTCCACCTGGGGGCTTTTGTTTTTTGGGTTTTGAAGATCTAGATCATTGGTGTCTTCATCAATTAGAGTCTCATGCCTTTGAAAATCAATAGGTTAGAGTTTGGCGTCTAGGGGCCCCTTGGCCTGGGCGTCTGCTAGCGTTTCGAGTGTGCGTCTGATCGCATCTTGGACAGCTTCTGCGACTTCCTCAGACTGGAACTCAATCCGCATGACATTCCTGGCCCGCCGCACGTCGCACCATGTACTTTTCCCAGCCTTGACCTTGTAACTCGTCGCCGCAGGTTTGGTCGCTTTCGGTCTGTCCCCATTACGAGCGAAACGAACAGCTTGCGCTTGGTCCAACTTCTGTGTCGAAAGCTGAAGCACCGCCTCGACCACGCGGTCACCGTGTCCGAGCTCAGAAATGCTTGCCAACTCAGCAGCAGCCGACGCTCCGACAATCCCTACATTTGAGTCGAGAATGTCGCGGGCCGCAGCCGGTAGACGATCATACGAAAGCAACAGGCTCACATAGGATTGGCTGATACCAATCTGCTGTGCGATCTCTGCCTGTTTCAACGTGGCGTGTCTGTGCTGAAACCTTTTCAACCCAACATATTTTTCATAGTCGGTTAGATCAGACTGCATCAAGTTAGCGAAGAACGCCCCTTCGTCAGCCTCCTCGCTCGTGGTATCGCCGACAACGCATCGAATGGCTTGACGGCCAAGCTCACGAAACGCATCCGTGCGATGGTGACCAGAGAGAATCTCGAACCCACCTTCTAATCGCGGAAGCACCACGACGGGATGGATAAGCTTGTTATGACGCAGATTTTCTCGAAGCTCTGCGTACTTCTCTGGTGGCATGTGCCGGCGTCGACCAGGCACTTCATGTAGTTCGTTCAGTGCGATGTCGATCGCGCCCCTTGCCTGTTGCGCCTCAGCAAGTTGCCTCTTTAACAGCTCAATTTCCCCGGCGGAACCGCCCGTTGCGCCGGCCTCTAATTCCTCAATCCGTTGGCGCAAGACATCAAGCTCCCTCTCTTTTTCTGCGAGAAGAGGAAGCGACGCCATGAGCTGGCCAGGCGCTGTCTTGGGTCTCAAGGGGATTTCTGGTCCCGGCCGAGACTGACGCGGAGCGGAGCCAATTCCAGCAGCCTTGGCTGCAAGTCGATCCTTGATACTCATTTGGCCTCCACTTCGGCAAGCCACAGCGTCACAATTTGTTGATCCACAATCTCTGCTAGCCGGTCGTACGCCTCTCTGGCCCGCTGATAGGTCTTCAGGCTTCCTTGATACTTCGATATGTCGTACACCGTTCCGAACTCAGCCGCCGCCGATTGAGTAACTGCGGTAGTGGGTATCTCAACAGGAAGTACCAGACTTTCATATGTCTTGTTGATCCAATCGCGGACGATAGGTGTCGCCGCCTGGCTCGAGTCTACTTTCGCAAGTAGCACGTTAATGAAGTCAAAACTCTTGTCCAATTGCGGCGCTACTTCCTGCATACTCTGCGACAAGTCGGAGAACAAGCTCCAAAACTGCGTCGACGATGCATAATCGAGAGCGCTCGGCGGCGTCGGCACGATAAGGCCGTCCGCTGCCATAAATGCATTGATCGTTAAGTAGGAGAGAGCAGGGGGCGTGTCGATAATTACGACGTCGTACTGGTCCAACAGCGACTGAAGGCCGCTATTGAGCACGTTCCAGAATTGAAAATTCTTCTCTTTTGACTGTTTGAACGGGAGGAAGAACTCCGCGCCGAACAATGCGGCACTCGCCGGAATCAGGTCTATGCCATCCCAATAAGTGGATTGTACGGCATACTGCAGGCTATCGGTCTCACCGTAAATCAAGGGGAGGACAGTGTGCTCGTCTGCAACCTCGCTATCGGCCAGGATTCCGTGAAGTGCGGAGAGGGAGGCCTGAGGATCAAGATCAACGAGAAGTACGCGACGGCCAAATAGCGTCAGCCCTTGAGCTAACGTCATTGCGGTAGTGGTCTTACTAACCCCACCCTTGAAGTTGCCGATGGCGATCGTTTTGCCCTTTACCCCGGCGGGTCGCTTGGCGAATGGAGCAATTCGGTCGATCCATATGCGCGTTTCTGCAAGCGTGAACTCCCGGCTGCGGCTATGCCTAAGGGTACCCTGAGGAAGATCGGACTCGCTGCGAGCTAG
This sequence comes from Caballeronia sp. GAWG1-5s-s, assembly GCF_023631445.1. Lineage (NCBI taxonomy): Bacteria > Pseudomonadati > Pseudomonadota > Betaproteobacteria > Burkholderiales > Burkholderiaceae > Caballeronia > Caballeronia sp. GAWG1-5s-s. The sequence goes on from NZ_JALQDC010000048.1 coordinate 7,365, forward strand.
ATAATGCATACGCTGCCGATCGACACGGCAGAGATCGCCAACCTGAGCGGTGGTAAAGACAGGCGGGTTTTTCCGCGGATGAGGTGCGAGCATACTCTCACGCACGTCGACAAGCATGTCGCTAGCGCTCTGCGCGATGTCCTTAATCCCGTCCAACGGAATACGTTTCGGTGCGTGCTTGACTTGAAGTTGCATCGTCGGCGAGGACTTTTCAGGGCGTGCCCGAACGGCCGTGGTCATCAACTGCTCCCCTTGTTTGATTCAACACCCGGACGAAAAAAAAACGATACGTGTTGAATTCCCGACAGCATAGTGGGAAACGTGGCCTGTCGCAAGTTTACATTGCTCGCTTGAGCCTGTTGGCCGGGGGTTTGAGGCCAGATGTTCGAAAAAGCTTTAGATGCGGCGCGTACGCATTGACGCGAAATCCGCCGAGGCTCCGAACCGATGACCTTCGCTTGCTTAGGCATTGTTGCAAGTGTTCAACTGCGGCCACCGTCGGCATAGCCGAACCTGATGCCTCGCCTCCTCCCCGCCTTGCCGATGACGGGAAAACGGCGCGCGTCTCAATGCCGCGCTTCCCCATTTCGGCAGCAGCACTTTGAACGCACTGAAAAGCGCACGCGGAATCTCGCCGAGGAACGGTTCCCTCTAGCAGACGATCATAACGGCCTATCGTCGGAGGCGAAGACTGCGTCGTTAGCGAGGATTGCGTCTGCTCGCCCGGTCAACTCAGAGACGGAACAGCTCAAGACCGAACAGATTCGGACGACATTGAGGATAGTGACGTTGCGCTCACCGCGTTCGATTTTGCCCATGTGACTGCGGTCAATCTTAGCAGCATGAGCTAACCCTTCCTGGGAGAGCCCAATCTCAGCCCTAAGCGCTCGGATGGCCCTACCCAAGGCAAGCAAGTACCCAGTTTCGTCGAACGCGCCAGAGACTCTTTGCATCCCCGTATATTCCGGGTACTATGCATGTAAGACCACGGCATTTACGACCCAAAGGAGGCACGATGGTGAACCGCGCAGTTCGGGAATTGCCACCCGCGATGGACGATGATCTTTTAGAAAGACTGCAGCGAGAAGTCGTAGGCTGGGGCCCTGACGCAGCGATCCCTCATAATCTGTCGGACGAGTGGTTGAGGATATTGGTCAAAGACGCGCTCCGCGGTTTGTATAAAACGGGTACGCTGAATGGCGAGGGTCTTCGCACAGGGCCGGCTATGCTTGCTTTCTCGATCTCAATGGCGCAAGCAAGGCTAAATAAACAGAACGAGCCAAAGGCGTCGTCGATCTACATCCAATATCGAACTGCCTTGATCGAAGAACTTCTTGGCCGAGAGACGGGCCTGTACCGGCGTCAATATTCGTTGGTAGACTTTTACCGATGATGCTCGGTCGGTGCGCCCCGAGTGAGCGAGGCAGACTTCTGCTTGCGGTACCGCGCCCGGGTGAAGGCCCCCGTCCGGAAGAAACGGTGTTAAGAAGGCGTTGCACATAAGAGCGCTGGCCTTTCACCAGCGGCAAAGAAGCACGCCTGCGACTTGGCACAAGACGGGCTTGGCGTCTGCGTAGGATGCAGCAGGAATGCGAGACCGCAGTGAGCCGATCACGCCGGTTACCGCGAGCAGCAATCCGCGGCCGCGCGGCAGGCTGTACTTTCATCAAGTGAGGCATCGACAACAGGATTATAAGTCCAACTTTTGCGCCGGTCGCCTCAAATATGTCACTAAAGATGGACTGGCGGCGCTCAAATCCGTGATTGCCACTCAACTGCATCAAGTTGCTGGAACACGTCGCCATACACTCGCTTAATGCGGCTCTTTTCCATCACGTTGAACGCGGTCCCTTCCAGCACTTCGCTCAGCGTAAGTCTAGCCGTATTCATCTTGCGAATATCATCGCCGAAGGTATCGGATGACCGGGCGCGCAACACGATATTCGCCTTAACGCGACCAGCGAGCTCCTTATATGTCCGCGTTTCAGATATATGTTTATCGCCCATGTTCAGCGGGCCGAAATGCTCGTTTTCCCAAACCACCAAATCGACGTCGCCGGACTCGACGGCCGGGGCGCGCAAAGCTTCCGCTACGTCGCCAAAACCTTCGGCCGTATCTCTTAGCACATCGCCGCCGCCGATAATGGAGTGGATAATCGGCGTTTTGCCAGCATCGCGGATCGCGTCGAACGCGTGGTTCGCAATGAGATATGCAAGGAGCGATGAGAACGTATTTGCCCCCGTGTCGATAACATAGTTCATCCCATTCTGCGACTCGGGCGATTCGAGAATATCCACCATCAGACGGTCGAATTGCTTTTGGTCAATCGTCCGGTCAGGCTTCATCACGGATAAGTGCGTTACCGAGAGAGCCTTGTAATGCGCGAGGGTCGTGTTTTCTTGGTCCAGGTCGTACGCCTTTACCGGTGCCCCGATCTTCATGAACCACTGGTCGAGCATCGTTGCAACAAGCGACTTCCCGACGCCGCCTTTGCCTTGCAGAACGAAGTTGACCGTATTCTTGAGTTCGATTTTGTTGTCCATTCGTGATCCCGTTGTCAATCCCAATTGCGCTGCTTCGTCACATCGCGCGTAAATGTTTGTAATGGCTGGCGGTATCCCTCTTTCGAGAACCCGCCGCGTGCTGCCGTTGAGGTTGGATTTTCAGCCTCCGGTTTATCGGCAGCATTTGCTGTTTGCTGAACTGGCTCTCTTTTTGGTGCGCTTTCAGGAGTCGGTGGACATTTCTTACGGGCCGCCCGCATTCGCTTCATCGCACTCTTTAGGGTGTGGAGTGAGACTTCCAGCTCTTGTTCCGCCAAGCCCCGGATGATTGCTTCGTAGTTCCATCCGCCAGCCTGCGCCGCTTCGATCTCCGCGAAAAGTTCGCGGAGCCTTCCAGCTTTGGTACGATTCGCTCCGCCTTTCGTGGCGGTGAACTGCGGGAACTCGTCGGCTTTGTCTTTGGAGTCGGTCATTTCATAGACAGCTTTTTGGTCAGTTGCAGCATTGTACGCGGCGCACCCTCGAAACACCCACGACGCGCCCTCGTCATGCACTCCGGTTGCCCTCCAGATGCACCCAGAAGATCGGGCAGGGAAGTGATTGCCCTCGCAACGCCCCCGTGATGCCCTCGGGTTGCACCCGCGGCAAGACTGTGGGCGCGGGGGTGTGCCTCGGCACGCGCCCGCGCAGCACTTGGCAAGCCCTCGCGACAACCTCGGTGGGCAGGTTCGGCCGAATGCGGCCGCGTCGGCTCGCCCGGTGGGTTCGCCGGCCCCGTTTCTCGGGTCGGCCAAACCGGCGCGGAGCGCCTGGCCACCCCGGAACCGGGGCATTTATCCAGAGCTTTTCCCGGAAAAGCTGAGGTAAGACCCGAAATCAATATCTAGTGGAACATAAAGAGTGTGTGCTTGCGCGACGCAATTTTCGGCGCTTAGCCTTGTGGATATTGGACTAGCAGTGTGTTACATTTCGCTCCCTCCCATCGATTTTGTGCGCCAAATGACGCACACCAGTTCAAGCGCCTTCGATATGACCAGAGCACACACATCTGTTCGTTTAGAGCCCGCGCACCAGGAGCAGCTGCGCGAGATTGCGGAACGGCGGTCAACGAACGTGACGGCACTCATCAACCAGGCCGTCGCGCAGTTCGTGAGAGAAGACGGCCTCCGAGACGAGCTTCGCGAGATCGAGCGGCGGTTGACTGCGAATACTATTCAGACGCGGAAAGAGACGGCACGGGTTGGTGATGACGTGCAGTTACTCATCGCGCAGGTCGATCAGTTAATGAAGTTCGTATTCCAGGCAACGCCAGAGATTTTCGACAAGGACGCAGCGGCAATAGTAGGTTCTCGCCGATATGCGGGGTTTCTTGAATCGTTTCGAAACCAATTTACTGGCCGAAAGCGTCGTGCATTATTCGCAGCCGACGTCAACGACGAAGAAACCGGAACGAAGGATTCACGCGAAGACTGACTCGTGTCCCACGTCCGGTTTGGTCCGCGTAATTGGTAGTGTCGACCCGAAGATTGAAGCCGTCAGCAAGTTCGTGACACTTCCGACGCGCGTTTCTTACGGACGCGGTAGGCGTTAAGCGGTAGAGCAATCCACCACTCGTGAAAGCGTGAAGGCAATCAGTCTGAAATAAAGGTTTCAGACGTTGCCGAGATAGGTGAGTGCGGAAGCTTTCCTGCATCAATCCCTATTGCTGACAGAAGCCGCGGCCAATTCGTCAAAATATTTGCCGAGCAGTTCTACCATCGTTCGACCGCTGATGACGTTCGCCTTACGCAACGCTATCACCAATTTTTCCGTCCTGTCAGGCCCGCCAACCGGCATGTCATCGTCGCATAGATAAGTAATCACTCTTGCCAAAGCGGAGTTGCCGGTTTCTACGTACTCCACGCCGTGCTGTTTGGCTAGTTTTGCGATGTGATCTGCGACGCTCGTTCTAAAGCTCTTCCCAGCTGCGTCTAATTCAGCCGGCGTACATCGGATGTCAGCGCGTGGAACATCGAAATCAGCAGCGATTTCCTGGTCGCTGGGCTGTGCTAACGCGTCAGCCAGCGATAGCCAGTCTGAGCTTGGTTTTTTGGAAGTCACGGTCTTCCTCTTGAGATTTGAAGTTCGGACAGTTTTGCATCGGCGCAAGACGAGGCGAAAACTCCGATAAGTCGAACACAATCCCCAGCATCTTATGCCAAGCTTGGACTCGAAACCATATGCGGAACCACCGCGTTGTCACCGATGCATAGTCGCATCCCAGCGCTTAACGCATGCATGATTACATGCAGTCGTGGTTGCCAGCATAAAGTGATAGATGCTTTCATGCGGCGACGCGCGCGTTGGCTAAACGAAAAGACAGCCGCCGTTGCAACAGATAGGGCGATTATCCGATGCAGAATGCCGCCGCGTTCTGTCATTCGTGTATCGCCGTCAGGTGCAGCATAGCCCAGCAATGGCTTCAGCAACGGCAATCAATCCCCGACCGTTCCCAATGCCAATATCCAGAACACTGGCCAGTTCACCAGCCGAGTCATGGTGCTTGTTTGCTCCGCATCTGATCTTCACTCGCTGCTGCGGCGAGGCACTGGAGCAGGGCACGCACACGGTCGTGGCCGCGCTCTGTCGCAAGCGCATCAATCGGCCGGATGCCATCCAGCTGTGGTGTGGCAGCTAGAAGCCATAGCATGGCCGCGAGGCGATCGTCGAACACCTTATCCGCTAGAGCTTGGATTCTCAATACGCGGTAGGCGTGATCGCCGGTTCCGAGGTAAAAAGAACGTAGCGCCTGGAATGCAAAATATTCTGCTTTCGGAATCCACGTCCTTACGCTCGGCTGGTTGATTTCGTCCCCCAGATTCCATGTGACGATCCAGTCATCCGCTTCTACCGCCGACGGTGGATCGCGCCGGGCTTTGTCGTTCATTTTCTGCTGCAAGCGCCGCAAGACAAGGTCCACTTGGCCTATTTGAGCACTCGGCCAAGCAGCATCGGTCAGCTTGTCGCAGCTGCTAACAGTGGCGGGATTCATGTCTTCGACTGAGACCGGCTGACCTGGCTTGCGAATCACTCCCTTCAAAGCCTCGATCTGGCCAGTTGCGGACTCGTCGCACGGCAGAGCGCAAGCATCCCCGGACTCCTTCAGCGTCTGCGCCTCGCGAACAGCGGCGCTAAAGCCGCGCTCGTAATACTCTACAAGGATGCGCAATACCTCCAGCTTGTCGCCCTCCGGGGTGCCGGTTTCGGGGTCTTGGTCAACAAGCGCCGACACTTCTAGCAGCGCTGCCCTATAGTCATTCTCAGTGTGAATTGGCCGAATGTCCATTTTTAACTCCGCGGCGTGGCACTTCAGCAGTGTATCGCGCAAGCTGGAACACCCGGCGACGTCGGCGGGCACTCACTGGCGCGGGCAGCGTGAAGACGACGTAAGTATCCGACGGGTGGAAGGTTGCGCGTGTCGCCACGTGAAGCGCTTCGCACGTCCGCTTCGTCATCGCGAGTGCACGACTGACCCGCTTAACCGCTTCGCCACGGCGTCAGCATCCGTCCGGCACCCCGCCTGAGCGCGCCGCAACCGGCACCACTGACCATCCCGGTCTATTAAATCGCCATCGCCGCGAACCCTCCAACGCAGTGAGGCATTCCGCAGTTTCCTCCATCGGGCTTATTCGACGCTTGCCAACACGCGCAAAAGGCACCGTCACATGCCGGTGATTGATGGCAGGCATCGAATAGCCCTTAACGTTAGGCTCACTTTCGTGGGACGCGGAAACGTCTCGTTCGGTCAAGAAAGGATTGCTCCAGCGCCACGAGTAGAGTAATTCGACATACGCCGCATTATGATGCACAGTGTCGGGACGCACCCAGGCGGGCGAAATCTCTGTAGTTCTGTGCGTCAAGTTGTGCAGAAACCGGATGCCAGTGGTTTCAGTTGATCCTTCTGTGCGGCGTGCGGTGCGAA
>NZ_JALQDC010000049.1:0-7937 GCF_023631445.1 Caballeronia sp. GAWG1-5s-s
CCCGCTCCTGTCAGCGGGCTTTTTGTTGCCCTCGGTTTTGACGTTGCCGTTTCTCTCATTAGGGCGAGCGCAGCGAGTCACGCCGTAGGCCCCACGCCGCGAGGGGACCCGTGGTCAGGTAGGGGGCAAGTCCGCAGGGACTTGTACCCGGCTGTCCACGGGGACGCGGGATAACCGATGTGGCAGGTATGAGGAGTGCTGCAGTTGCAGCGTCACTCTCTCTCAGGTGATAACTTTTAGCCCGCCCCTCTGCCCGAGAGCGCGGGCTTTTTCTTGTCCTGGCCGTATGAGCGCCTAAGCTACTAGTGCGTCCTTGGACACGACGCATCTGTTGTAAGAATCGCTTGGCCCGCTTCGGCGGGCTTTTGTTTGTCTAGTCTCTCGGTTACGTAGCGGGCCTGTGGTGTACAAATTCCGGGTCGTGTGCGTGCGCCCCGTTTTATATACGTTTTACCGTTTTATCGTTTTAGGCGTCCTCAAACCCTTACTGGATAAGGCTCACCGGGCGTTATGGTGTACTTTTTCCGGGTTTGAGGTGTACAAATTCCGGGCTTACGGTGGCAGTTTTCCGGGTCTATGGGACATTTTCCGGGGGCTATCCACAGGGCCGCCGAAAATCGGAAGTTGTCCACATGCGCCGCAATATTGACTCGTGGGTCTATGGTGTACATAATTGATGCCGTACACCATTCGCGACGCCATGACAAAGACCCTTACCTCCAAGCCCACAAGCCAAACGTCGATTTCGGACCGAAACGTAACTATGGCGAATGTGATCGTCCGGGCGTCGCACAGTTTGAATTTGTCCGAGAAGCGGCTTGTAGCGGCGGCCCTGGCAGCCACCGACTCCACGGACGGGCGCGCGCTAACCGATGAGAAGTTTTGGACCGTGAAGCTATCCGCAATGGAGTACGCGGAGGCGTTCGACGTTAGCCTTAACACGGCCTACGAACAGCTACAGGACGGCGCGGATAGCCTGCTGACAAAGGTAATCGTGCGGCCCGACCGTGACCGAAAGGGCGACCTGATAAAGCATACGTGGCTACTCCGGGCGCGGTACTCGGCGGGGCAAGGCTGCGTCACGATCACTTGGCATCCAGACATACAGCCGTTTATCTTCTGCCTCCGCCAGGAATTCACGACATACAAGCTCAAGCACGCTGCCGCGCTGCGTTCAGTCTATAGCTGGCGGCTGTTTGAGAACCTGAAAAGCTGGAACGGTGCGGGGAAGTGGAATCCGACACTGGAGGAGTTCGAACACGCAATGGACGCCCCGGAGAACTACCGGACGAACTTTAAGGAACTACGCCGCCGCGTGATTGAACCCGCCGTGAAGGAACTACAGAAGAAAAACAACCTTGATGTGAAGTGGGAACAGGTAAAGGAGGGGCGCAAGACGGTCGGATTGCGGTTTGAGTTCCGGCAAGCGGAACAAGGCGCCCTAGATTTTCAGGCTGGCTAACCCGGAATTTGTACACCATAGATTGACGGCCAATGTGTACCCACGGGGGCCTATGACAACACACGGTAGCGTAGCCCTCGGGGACGTGGCCGCGAAAGCGAGTCACCTAGATATAGCGTGCTCCCGCTGCGAACGGCGGGGCCGGTATCACCTCGCGCGGCTCGTGGAACGCCTCGGGCCTGATTTCCCGATGACGGACTTAGGCGCGGCGCTAGCGGACTGCCCGAGCCGGAACGCTAGCTCGCACGGGGAACGCTGCGATGTGTATTTCCCGGTCTCGTGGCTATCCTGCATGGGAGTGAGTAGGCCCCGCACCAACAAAAACGGGAGCGCATATGAGATTTCAGAATCTTTTTCAACCCAACGCTATCGATGCGGCCATCGAGGAGTGCCGGGAGCAAATTGCGGCCCAGATGGACCGCGTTAGGCAACAGGCAAGAATGGGCCGGGACGACTCAACGTCGCGCGATTTGCTGCTCGCGCTCCACCGCAGCCAAGACGCGTTGGAACTGGCACAGCGGGCTTTAACCAACGTTGAGACCCAACGTAAAGCAGGATGCTGCACCGCAGCAAAACCGGCCCGATGGAGGCCGGAATTCCGCTCGACATAAAACCTGTTGTCCCACTTGGGTCCCTTGGTGCGCCGCGTCAATCGCGAGCCAAGTCATCCACGCCCGCTGCCCTGGCCCACGCCCTGACCCATTTCACCGCCTGTTTTTTGGCAGCGGACGTGGTCGCGAGTAAATACCGGTCGATGGCCCCGCTGAGTCGGCACAGCGCATAGGCCCGGCGCTGCTGGAAATCGCGCTTCATGGCTAGTTCCGCAAATCCTTTCTAGCCTCACACGCAATCCAAGCGCCCGAAGCGCTACTCACTATTTTTCATGAATTCGTGAAAGCAAGAATTCAGCAATTCATTGAGCTTCATATCTCGATCTAAGGCGGCCTGCTTGAACGCCTTAACGAACTCGGGCGGCATACGGAATTGCAGCGGCACAAGCTCCGAGGACGGCACTACCCCCCGCTGTCTTGAGGCGCTCTGCGGGGCTGTTGCCTTGCGTGGCGCGAGGGTGTCCGCCAGTGGGTTACTTGCCTTAGCCATTCGCTACCTTCCTTGCTTTCTTGTTTTCATGAAAACATGATTTCACGCAGAACCAAAGCCCCGCTACCTCTGCCGCTGCGGGCGTCTTAGCCCCTAGCTCGGGCGCGGTGCGGCCCGAGGTCATTGCCACGGCGTACGGCACGCGGTCCGCGATAAACGACTGCGCTACCTGCCCGTGTCCCGAGAGGACGGCCACGGTTTGCGCCGTAATGCTGGCCTGGGCCTTGGCTTGGGTAATGACGAAGAGGAGCGGCTTACCGGCCTCCTTAACCTGTTCCACGGTCTCCGCTACGGCCCATAGGTCGGCAGGGGAGGGGCGTACGGGGATTAGAACGAGGTCCGCCAAGCGGAGGAGGGCGGTGTTTTGGTCGGAGAGCGCCGGGGCGGTATCTACGATGCAATAGGCCGCGCCTTGCTTCTCGAGCGCCTCCAGTCCGGCCCGGAGCTTGGTAAAAGGAACGTCCGCCCGCTGCGGCGTCTCCGCCGTCCGGTTCTCGTGCCAGCGGCTTAACGTTCCTTGCCTGTCCGTGTCGATGATCCACGCGGGGCCGTCTCCGGCCCGCTCCGCTTCAACGGCCAAGTGAGACACCAGCGTAGTCTTGCCACTCCCGCCTTTCTGGCTTGCAACAATTATTGTTTTCATGAAATCAACCTTTGTTGATTTATTGATCCGAGAATGTAGCAGGGTGCGGGCGAAATGGAAACGTCCGCCGCCGAACGCGAGCCGCTACGGCATGGCGGCGCGGGGTGGATCCACTTTCGGCCGGCGCGGCCAAAGCCCGCGCGGAACCCCCCGTACCGGGGTCAAGCCGGGGGCGTCTCCAATGCGCTCCCGTACACGCATCGGCGCTAAACGGCCCCTTCCGAAAAATTTTGAAAATACGCTGGAATTGAAAGGGCGTGGCGCATCGACGCGAATACGCGCGACAACGTAACGTGACAGGAATGTTCGATAAGTCTTGATTTATAAAGGCTTGTCGTAAAAGTCAGCGCGATTCGATCCCGTAGGGATGCTAACGAAAGTACCGTTCGACCTCATCGCAACGATTCGACGAGGAAGAGCATGGAACCCGCACAGCGCGCGCAGTTTTTAACGACCGACGAACTAGCCGAACGGCTGCACGTTCGAGCGCAGTCGATTTACAAGCGTTACCGCCAGACCGGCGCGTATTACAACCTGCGGCCGGTCAAGATGCCGAACGGGCGTCTCCGGTGGCCGCTCGATGCCGCCGAGCAATGGGCGGGGGCGGCAGTATGAGCGCGCCTCGCTTCTCCGATGCCGTCGCGCAAATGAGCGTCGACGAAGTGCGGCGCGCGGCGGCTCCGATTCGGAGCGCAAATCCCCGGCTTACGGTTGACGGCTGGCACATCGAGCGCGCGCCCTACGTTGGCCGCGACTTCGATATGGAGCAAGTGCGCGCGGCTGTTTTGTTCGTGCGCACCTTCGGTCGTCCTCGACGGTATTTCAACAGCAAAGCCGGCTCGTACACCCTGAAGCATTACGCCGAGAACTGGGCGCGAGCTTGCGCCGATATCGACGTCTCGAACGGCGAACTCATTCTCGCCGCGCTCATTTGCGGATACCGGCATCGGCAGGTTCCCCGCACCCCCAATTGCACGTTCGATATGACCGTCGACGCCAAGATGCGCCGCTACGAGCAGCCGGCACGCTCCCAATAAAAAAAGCCCGGCGTCGAGGCCGGGCGATTCGATCAGGCAAAAAATGGTTAGTAATCAAGAATATAGGGATGGCGCGAGCCGCCGTCAACTCGAGCCCGGGACGCGGCTCGATTGCGCGCTCGCCTATGCCGCGCAGGGTTATTACGTTCTCCCGCTGGAGCCGAATGGCAAAACGCCGCTTACGCGCCACGGCGTGAAGGACGCGACGCGCGACCCCGCAAAAATCGCGGAATGGTGGCGCACTTGCCCCGAAGCAAACATCGGCATCAACTGTTCTGCGTCGGGGCTCGCCGTCGTCGATATCGACCGGCACGCGGGCAAGGCGAACGGGTTCGACACGCTCGCGGCGCTCGAAGCGGAACACGGCCCGTTGTGCTCGCCAGTCGTCGTAAAGACGGGTAGCGGCGGCGAGCATCGCTATTACCGCGTACCTGGCGGCGCGCAATTGCCGGGCAAGCTCGGGCCGGGAATCGACCTCAAACACAACAACGGCTATGTCGTCGCGCCGCCGAGCGTTCATCCGAACGGGACGGCCTATGAATGGATGCCGGGCGCTAGCTTGCTGGATGCGCCGCCGTTGCCGTTGCTGCCGGATTGGGTACACGCGCCCTGCGCCGAGCATTCGAACGCGCCTATGGACGTTTCCGACCGGCTGCCGACCGAGATAGCCCGCGCATGCTCGGCGCTGTTCTCGCTCGATGCCGGATGCGACCGAGATGCATGGATTCGGCGCGCGATGGCGGCGAAAGATGCCGGCGTGTCGTTTGGCGCGTTCAATGAATGGAGCAGCCTCGGCGCGAACTATGAGGGCGAAGACGACTGCCGGGCGGCGTGGGATTCGTTCCGAGACGATAAAGCGGATCGAGTCACGGCCGCGACGCTGTTTCATCAGGCGCAAAAAGCCGGATGGAATGACCCCGCAAAAGTGCGAATCGCACCTGAAGTCGACGCGGGCCGCTATCGGCTGCTGTCGGCCGACGATCTGCTCAACGCGCCGCCGCTTAGCTGGCTCGTGCGGGGCGTGCTGCCGGCGTCGGGGCTGGCGGCGCTCTACGGCCCGTCGGGTTCGGGTAAGTCGTTTCTCGCGCTCGATCTGTGCGCGGCCGTCGCTGGCGGCGCGGAGTGGTTCGAGCGGCGCGTCACGGCCGCACCCGTTACGTATCTCTGCCTCGAAGGCGAGGCGGGTTTATCGAAGCGCACGCATGCATGGCGCGAGCACTACGGCCGCGCGCTGCCCGATCGTATGGCGTTCATCACGCAATCATTCGACCTTCGCAACGAGGCCGACGTCGACGACTTGTGCGCGGCCGTATCGGAAGCCGGGTTGCGGGATGGGCTGCTCGTTATCGACACGTTGAACCGGGCCGCGCCGGGAGCCGATGAAAACGCGAGCACGGATATGGGCGCGCTCATCGAGGCATGCAAGGCAATACAGCGCGCAGTCGGCGGCGTCGTGCTGGCGGTGCATCACACCGGCAAGGATGCGGCGAAGGGGCTGCGCGGGCATAGCAGCCTGTTTGCGGCGCTCGATGCCGGTATCGAAGTAAGGCGCGACGGCGAGCGCCGCGAATGGTCCGTCGCAAAGAGCAAAGACGATGCGGACGGCGCGCGTAATGCGTTCCGGCTCCAGCTCGTCGAGCTGGGCGAAGACGCCGATGGCGAGCTTGAAACGTCGTGCGTCGTCGAGGCCGACGAGGCGCCTGCACAAAGCGCGCGGCGCGTGCTGAAGGGCGCGACGCAAAAGCTCGTGCATGACGGCATGCAACTGCTCTTACTTACCTCCGAGCACAAAGGCGAGGGCGGCGCGCCGGTCGATCGCGCATGCGTTCGAAAAGATGACGCCGTGACGGCTCTGGCGGGCGACATGACGTGCGAGATTCGCCGACGCAAACCGGAAGCGCGACGGGCGCTCGATTCGCTCATCGCGGCCGGGCTCTACATCGAGCCCGAGGGATGGGTTTGGGAAAACTAAACCAGACGAGACGCAAGACGCAAAGACGCACCCTCTAAGGGTGCTGCGTCCTTTGCGTCCTTTTGCAGCAGGCCCAAAAAGACGCATTCGGCCTTTTTCGTCCTTTGCGTCTCGCTAGCGGCCTTTGATTCGAAGGGGGTGGATATGGCATCAGAAAACGCCGAACGGCTGGCGCGATACAAGGAACGATTGCGGGCCGCGGACTTTAAGCGCCTGTCGTTTTGGGTCTGTTCCGACCTGGCGGCGCTGCTCGCGGCGAAGCGCCGGCCGGGCGAATGCACCGGGCGAACAGTGGAGCGGTTGCTATTGGGCGCGGCGGCGGCGCGTCCCGAATATTGGACCGCCGAGGAGCGGAAGGAGCGCGCCGCCCGTGCAGCGCGGAATCGCAGAGACAGTTACTCGGTTGCGCGCATGCGCTCGGAAGGGCGAAGCGCCGCCGATAACCCCCCTGCCGCTTGAATACAGCCCCGCCACGCCCCTCGAACGGCACGCCCCTATCGATGAGGCACTTTCGCAGCGCGAGCCCCTAGCGGCCTTCTTTTGGAAGCTGCTTCTAAAGTTTGCTTTGCCTGTTCAGAGCTTCTAGATTGCGATGGAGAGTGAACAACAAACGTCGTGACGCCGCCGCATCAAATCCGGCTTTTGTCTGCCGCGTAAGGCAGTCCGTCTGCGCCTCGATTTCTTGTTGACACCGCGCGATAGCTTTTTCGATAGCGCTGACTTCGAGGAAGTCGTGATCCATAACGCGATACCGCTAGCAACTGGGTAATTGGATTCTCTGCAAACTGCGCGCCAATACTGTCCGGTTACGGTATAGCCTAGCCTGACTGTCAGGAGCGGCCCCGGAAAGTGTCAGATTAAGATTGTTTTAGATATTTATTGACACTTTATCCAAAGGGTCTAGAATCTATCCTGACACAAACAACAAAACGGGGTAGCGAAATGAGCAAGCGCATCGGATACAAGCGGGTTTCGACGGTCGACCAGAACACGGAGCGCCAGCTTGACGGCGCGCAACTCGACAAAGTGTTCGAAGACAAGGCGAGCGGCAAGGATGCAAACCGCCCGCAATTGACGGCCGCGCTCGACTACGCCCGCGACGGCGATACGCTCGTCGTTCATTCGATGGACCGGCTCGCGCGCAACACGGAAGACCTGCTGCGCATCGTGCGCGAATTGACGGCGAAACAAGTGTCCGTCGAGTTCGTGAAAGAGGGTTTGAAGTTCAGCGGGCGCGGCGACGACCCGATGGCGCATTTGATGATGACCATGCTTGGCGGCTTCGCTCAGTTCGAGCGCGCCATGATCCGCGAGCGCCAGCGCGAAGGCATCGAGCTTGCCAAAGCCAAAGGGGTCTACAAGGGCCGTAAGCCGGCGCTGACGCCCGCGCAAGTCACGACGCTGCGCCAACGTGCCGAAGCCGGCGAGAAGAAAGCCGTGCTGGCGCGCGAGTTCGGTATCAGCCGCGAGACGCTTTACCAATACCTTCGCGCTGACGTCGCCTAACGCCGATTTTACGCTGCGAGGGCTAGCGGCCCTTGGTGTCGATCCGCACAAAAGGGATGGACCCTTCTTTGCTTACTTACCTTTGCGCGGCCTACGCTGCTTATGCGTACCGTTCTCTCGTTGGTGCGCAACCCTTTCGCCCGCTCCTGTCAGCGGGCTTTTTGTTGCCCTCGGTTTTGACGTTGCCGTTTCTCTCATTAGGGCGAGCGCAGCGAG
>NZ_JALQDC010000050.1:0-3195 GCF_023631445.1 Caballeronia sp. GAWG1-5s-s
GGAGCCTGACGATTACCTACTTTCACACGGGCAATCCGCACTATCATCGGCGTGGAGTCGTTTCACGGTCCTGTTCGGGATGGGAAGGGGTGGGACCGACTCGCTATGGTCATCAGGCTTTAAGGGGATGTTGTATCGCCATTGGGGGCGCTACAACCAATCGGGGAAGAAGTAGTAGTGAATTCGGGTGGCGATTGTCGCACACGCTGTGACTCGACCAGTGGCGCCCTCTTCGAGGGTGGGGTCCAAGTAAGCGCTGAAGCGCTAACTTTGACCGACAAAACACACTGGTTATAGGATCAAGCCTTACGGGCAATTAGTATCAGTTAGCTCAATGCATTACTGCACTTACACACCTGACCTATCAACGTCCTGGTCTGGAACGACCCTTCAAGGGGCTCGAAGCCCCGGGGATATCTCATCTTAAGGCGAGTTTCCCGCTTAGATGCTTTCAGCGGTTATCTCTTCCGAACATAGCTACCCGGCGATGCCACTGGCGTGACAACCGGTACACCAGAGGTTCGTCCACTCCGGTCCTCTCGTACTAGGAGCAGCCCCCTTCAAATATCCAACGCCCACGGCAGATAGGGACCAAACTGTCTCACGACGTTTTAAACCCAGCTCACGTACCTCTTTAAATGGCGAACAGCCATACCCTTGGGACCGGCTACAGCCCCAGGATGAGATGAGCCGACATCGAGGTGCCAAACACCGCCGTCGATATGAACTCTTGGGCGGTATCAGCCTGTTATCCCCAGAGTACCTTTTATCCGTTGAGCGATGGCCCTTCCATACAGAACCACCGGATCACTATGACCTGCTTTCGCACCTGCTCGACTTGTCGGTCTCGCAGTTAAGCACGCTTATGCCATTGCACTATCAGCACGATTTCCGACCGTACCTAGCGTACCTTCGTACTCCTCCGTTACGCTTTGGGAGGAGACCGCCCCAGTCAAACTGCCTACCATGCACTGTCCCCGATCCGGATCACGGACCAAGGTTAGAACCTCAAACAAACCAGGGTGGTATTTCAAGGACGGCTCCACCGAAACTGGCGTTCCGGTTTCATAGCCTCCCACCTATCCTACACAGATCGGTTCAAAGTCCAATGCAAAGCTACAGTAAAGGTTCATGGGGTCTTTCCGTCTAGCCGCGGGGAGATTGCATCATCACAAACACTTCAACTTCGCTGAGTCTCGGGAGGAGACAGTGTGGCCATCGTTACGCCATTCGTGCAGGTCGGAACTTACCCGACAAGGAATTTCGCTACCTTAGGACCGTTATAGTTACGGCCGCCGTTTACCGGGACTTCAATCAAGAGCTTGCACCCCATCATTTAATCTTCCGGCACCGGGCAGGCGTCACACCCTATACGTCCACTTTCGTGTTTGCAGAGTGCTGTGTTTTTATTAAACAGTCGCAGCCACCAGTTTATTGCAACCCTT
This sequence comes from Caballeronia sp. GAWG1-5s-s, assembly GCF_023631445.1. Lineage (NCBI taxonomy): Bacteria > Pseudomonadati > Pseudomonadota > Betaproteobacteria > Burkholderiales > Burkholderiaceae > Caballeronia > Caballeronia sp. GAWG1-5s-s. Next base: position 1,446 of record NZ_JALQDC010000050.1, read on the forward strand.
TCACCCTCCTGGCGCAGGCCAGTCAAGCTACCAGGGCGTACCTTATCCCGAAGTTACGGTACCAATTTGCCGAGTTCCTTCTCCCGAGTTCTCTCAAGCGCCTTAGAATACTCATCTCGCCCACCTGTGTCGGTTTGCGGTACGGTCATCGTTAGACTGAAGCTTAGAGGCTTTTCTTGGAACCACTTCCAATTGCTTCGTGACCGAAGTCACTCGCGCCACACCCTTGAATTGCGTGCCCGGATTTGCCTAAGCACCTTCTCCAATGCAGCGACCGGGACGTCCAACACCCGGACAACCTTCCGCGATCCGTCCCCCCATCGCATCTAACAATGGTGCAGGAATATTGACCTGCTTCCCATCAGCTACGCATTTCTGCCTCGCCTTAGGGGCCGACTCACCCTACGCCGATGAACGTTGCGTAGGAAACCTTGGGCTTACGGCGAGGGGGCTTTTCACCCCCTTTATCGCTACTCATGTCAGCATTCGCACTTCCGATACCTCCAGCACGCTTTTCAACGCACCTTCGCAGGCTTACGGAACGCTCTCCTACCATGCGAGTAAAACTCGCATCCGCAGCTTCGGTGACTGGCTTGAGCCCCGTTACATCTTCCGCGCAGGACGACTCGATCAGTGAGCTATTACGCTTTCTTTAAAGGGTGGCTGCTTCTAAGCCAACCTCCTGACTGTTTTAGCCTTCCCACTTCGTTTCCCACTTAGCCAATCTTTGGGACCTTAGCTGGCGGTCTGGGTTGTTTCCCTCTTGACACCGGACGTTAGCACCCGATGTCTGTCTCCCGTGATTGCACTCTTCGGTATTCGGAGTTTGCTATGGCGTAGTAATCCGCAATGGACCCCACAACCATGACAGTGCTCTACCCCCGAAGGTGATACACGAGGCACTACCTAAATAGTTTTCGGAGAGAACCAGCTATTTCCAAGTTTGTTTAGCCTTTCACCCCTATCCACAGCTCATCCCCTAACTTTTCAACGTTAGTGGGTTCGGTCCTCCAGTACGTGTTACCGCACCTTCAACCTGGCCATGGATAGATCACTTGGTTTCGGGTCTACGCCCAGCAACTGATCGCCCTATTCGGACTCGCTTTCGCTACGCCTGCCTTAATCAGTTAAGCTCGCTACTGAACGTAAGTCGCTGACCCATTATACAAAAGGTACGCCGTCACCCGTTTCCAGGCTCCGACTGTTTGTATGCATGCGGTTTCAGGATCTATTTCACTCCCCTCCCGGGGTTCTTTTCGCCTTTCCCTCACGGTACTGGTTCACTATCGGTCGATCACGAGTATTTAGCCTTGGAGGATGGTCCCCCCATCTTCAGACAGGATTTCACGTGTCCCGCCCTACTTGTCGTACCCCTAGTTCTTTCATACTGTTTTCGCTTACAGGGCTATCACCTGCTATGGCCGCACTTTCCAGAGCGTTCAGCTAACAATACAAATAAAGAGTACAGGCTCTTCCCATTTCGCTCGCCACTACTTTGGGAATCTCGGTTGATTTCTTTTCCTGCGGTTACTTAGATGTTTCAGTTCACCGCGTTCGCTTCGCATAGCCTATGTATTCAGCTATGGATACTCCATACGGAGTGGGTTTCCCCATTCGGACATCTTCGGATCAATGCTCGTTTGCCAGCTCCCCGAAGCTTTTCGCAGGCTACCGCGTCCTTCATCGCCTGTGATCGCCAAGGCATCCACCACATGCACTTGTTCGCTTGACCCTATAACGAGTGTGTCTC
>NZ_JALQDC010000051.1:0-2620 GCF_023631445.1 Caballeronia sp. GAWG1-5s-s
GTGTTGCCTTTCGCCGTAAAGGGGCCGGGTGTTTTCGGCGTAATGGCGCCAGCGAAAGGCGCCTGATTCGGGGCTCGAACGGGGATCAAGAATCCTTGTTTTTACCTCCTTTCGCAAGTGCTGATTTGTTGCTCTCGGGCATCGGGCGTGGAACACGGTAGCTCTCGCCGTCGAGCACGACGCGGTACGCGGCATGTCGCAGGCGATCAAGCGTTGCGGCGCCGAGCATTTTGTTGGTCGCGAATGCGTCGCCCCATTCCGTAAAATCCAAATTACTCGTTAAGACAGTCGACGTACGCTCGTACCTCTCGGCAATCAGATCGTGGAAGTCTTCATCTTCGGGCGTGCGCATGGGTTTCAGCCCGAAATCGTCAATGATGAGCAGCGGCACCTTGGCAAGCGCCTGGAAGCGCCGGTCGTAGGAGCCGACGGCTTGCGCATTGCGTAGCGCGCCGAGAAGCCGGGTCTGGGTCATGAACAGGACATCGTGACCTTGCCGGGCGGCGGAGTGGCCCAGTGCCTGCGCCAGATGGCTTTTACCCGTTCCACACGGACCGGCGATCAGCACGCTGACCTTCTCATCGATGAAGCGGCAGGTCGCCAGATCATGGACGACGGCGCGATTAAGGTTGGGCAGCCGGTCGAAGTCGAAACCTTCCAGTGTCTTCTGGCCACGGAAGTTCGCGCGGCGCATGCGGGCGTCGAGCCTTCGATGATCGCGCCGTGCGATCTCGTCCTGGATGAGCAACGTCAGGAAATCGGTATAGGCGAGCTTACGGTCGATGGCTTCACGGTTGCGCGCTTCGAGCGTGTCGAGGATGCCGGACAGTCGCAATTGCTTAAGGGAAGACGTGAGTTCGGGAATTGGATTCATGTTCAATGGATAAGCAGAGTCTGGGTATCGCGGCAGAAGCGGCCGCCGTGGGTGTAGGTACTCGCGCCCGATTCAATGGGCTCGGTCGACAGCCACGACTGATCAAGGCCTTTCTGCAGGATCAGCTTGACGGCTTTGTAGCTTGGGGTACCGAAGTGATTCGCTCGACGGCAGGCCGCCTCCAGGCGGGACGCGCCGAACTGCTGAGCGAAGCGCAGCACGCCCTGTACAGCGCGCAGCTTGATGAGAACCTGATCACCGAAGAGCGCGTGAACAAGCGCGTAGCACGACGGCCCGATACGCTGCGCTTCTCTCAGGCACCATTGGGTGTCGTGCAGTTGCCAGGCCTGTGCTGCTGGCGGCATGTGATCGGCCACCGTGCTACGCGTTCCTGGCGCAGTCTGGCGGACATGCGATGCTGACAGTTCGTGCTCGTAGTAAACCTGCACCATGGTGGCGGTTGCCTTGAGCCACAGCTCTTTACCGGCAAGCCGGAACGGCACGGAATAGTAGGCGCGCTCGAATTGCACATGGGCGTCGCGATGGACCTTCACGCGCGCCCAGGTTGCCAGCTCGGGCGGCACATCGGGAAGCGGCTGCAACAGCGCCCGTTCAACGTCTTCGAAACGCTTGAGCGGCACCTCGCGCGTCGTGCCATGCGTCCGGGTGCTGGCCTCTTGCATCACCCAGGCTTGCGCTTGCCGGTTGGCGTCGTCCAGATCACGAAATTCGCGAAGAGGAAGGAAGCTCGACTTCACGTATTTGACGCCCGATTCGACAATTCCCTTTTTAGCCGGGTCCCTCGGCGGACACGGATCGATCTTGAACGAATACCCTTCGGCGCATTGCGCATAGGCCCGCTGGACTTCGGGTTCGTAGATACAGGCCTTGACGATGGCACACTTGGGGTTATCGATGGTGACGCGTCCCACTACGCCATTGAACCATTCGAAGGCGTGACGATGACATAGCAACCATGTGTCGACGCTCTGGTCGCGGACAAACTCGACGTATTGATGCCGCGACCAGCACAAGGTCATCACGAAGAACCACGTCTTGTGGACCTCGCCCGTGTGCGCGTCCGTGATGGTCGGACCTGCGCCGAAATCAACCTGCGCGGCTTCTGCAGGTTTGAACTCCAGCCGCATCGGTACATCCGGCGTGAGCTCCGCCTTCAATTGCTGAAGTAGCCTGTAGACGGATGAGTAGCTTCCCTCGTAGCCGTGGTTGCGCACCAGCGCGCTGTGAATCGTCGTGCCGGGCACGCCCGCGTCGTGCCACTGCGCAATCTGCTCGCGCCACGGCTCGGCCGACGAGATACAGCTCGCAGGCAGGAACTCCCTTCGGCTGAACGCTGAAGCAAGCTGCGCGTCATCCGGCAGAGCGTTGTCAGGAGAAAGCCACCCCCGCTCGGTTGCGATCCCCCGTACGGCTGCCAGCTTCTTACGGCCCATGATCTTCGAGCGGTCGATATCCCGGTCGGAGTCACCCTGGCGCATTCGCACCAGAACCTGTCGATATTGGTACATCTCGAACTTCCTCTTCAAGCCACCCTCCGGAGCAAATGCGTGCCACGAGGGTAGCGGTTGGCGAAGTTCGAGCGCCCGACTCAGACGCCAGTGGCGCCTTTATGGCGAAAATCTACTGGCGCCTATACGCCGAAAGACTTGTGGCGCCTAAACGCCGAAAAGTCCCCGGCGCCTTTATGCCGAAAACGGTTTGGCTCCTTAACGGCGAAAGTTCACA
>NZ_JALQDC010000052.1:0-2619 GCF_023631445.1 Caballeronia sp. GAWG1-5s-s
GTAAGCGATCCACGAACGACGCCGCTCAGAGTAAGGTGGTAGAGCGCCGTGATACGTGATAGCGAAGTGGGTCAGCGGAGATCTGCGGGCATCTTCCAGGGAAGCAGCGCGTCGTAGTCGTCGACGGTCTTCGCCAGCGGAAGGCGCTGGAATAACCAGTGGAGGTAACGATAAGGATCGATGCCGCCGGCTTTGCACGTTTCGATGAGGCTGTAGAGGTTTGCACTAGCGTTTGCCCCTGCAACCGTGTCGCTAAAAAGCCATGAACGGCGCCCAACGACGAAGGGGCGAATCGCGTTCTCACAAGGGTTGTTCGAGATAGGCCAACTGCCGTTCTCGACATAGCGGATCAGCTTCGGCCACTGCTCGCGTAGATAGGTCAGTGCCTTTCCAAGCAGACTTTTTGGCACGATGCCGGGCGACTGCGCGAGCGCCAAGGCGTAGATGGCGTCGAGGATGCGCGTGCTGTATCGCCGTCGCAATCGCTGTCGTCGCTCAGGCTTCCATTTCTTAGAGCGGGCCTCTGCAGCGAACAGCTTGCCGATCAGCGTGATGAAGCGTGTCGCGAGCAGATCGGGCGAACGGGCGACTTTGGGCACGTTGTCCTCCGCTTTGATGAAGTACCGCCTCAGGTGCGCCCAACATCCGAGGTGCACGAGGTCGTAGCGTTGAGCGATGTCGTTGTAGGGCTCGTAGCCGTCAGTTACTAGAACGGCGCCCTTGCGGATGCCCGTGAACAGCTTGTCGGCCAGCTTGGCGCCGCGTCCAGGTGTATAGCTGAAGCAGCGGATAGGGACGCCCGAGCCGGTCATCTGCGCCCAGAGGTAGCTCTTCGTTTGTGGTTTTCTCCCTTTCTCTTTCAGTACCTGGAACGTTGTTTCGTCGCAGTAGATCAGCTCTGCCTCGAGCAACGCATCGCGCATCAAGTTGATCACGGGCTGGGTCGCGAGGCCAACGCGAACCATGCTGGCGGCGATCGTGTTCGACGAGATGTCACCGCCGAAGCGACACAGCAAACCAGCCTGACGATACAGCGGCATGCCGAACTGATACTTGCCGGTGGCGATCCATGCAAGCGCTGATTCGCTGAACAGTCCGCGCGCGATGATGCGCGGCGGCGCCGGCGTGACCTTGATGCCGAGGTCACAGCATGGGCACGCATATTTGATGCGCTGGTGTTGGATCACCCGAAGCTGCTCGGGGATCACATCGAGCTGCTCACTGATCTCCGCGCCTATCTCGACGAGCGCGTGCCCATCGTTCGTGCAGAAGCGTTCGGCTTCGGGCAGTTCGTGTCGCACGACCTCGCGCGGCAGATTCGGATCAAGCGGCTTGCGATGACCGCGCTTCTTGCGCTTGTGCGCGGCGACCGTCGTCTCCGGCGTGTCTTCCTGCGCGGGCGCGCTGTTCGCGCCGAGCGTCTCGGCTTCGTTGAACAAGCTAGGTTGATCAGAATCTCGTGCTTCACTCTTCGCGCCGAACAGTTCGCGACGATAGGCTCGAAGGCGCTCCTCAGCGAGATCGCGCTCGGCCGTCACGAGCCGCAAGGCGCCGCGTAATGCCTCCTGTTGCTCTCGCAATGCACGTGCAGCATCGCGCTCGGCAAGCAACGCCTTCAGTTCCTCGGCGGTGATCGTGACGTTGATCGGCATGGCGGTTAGACCTGCACGCCGCCTCACTGTTCAGCTCACGCGATGATATTCCTGCTTGGGATGCCGTCGAATCGCGGTGATGTCATCGCCGTCGAGTAGCGCGTGCAGCACGTTGGTGGTCATCGTCACGATCTCAGCCTTGTTGTCGGGCCAGATGAAGTGGCTTCTCTCCAATCGCTTTATGAGAAGCCAGAAACCACTGCCATCCCAGCCAAGGATTTTTATCCGATCGCGACGCCGGTTTCCGAAGATGTATAGGGAAGTGTCCATCGGATTCAGGCGCATCGACTGCTCGACGAGAATCGACAGGCTATTCATGCCGTAGCGGAAATCAACGGGATCGCGGTGCAGATAGACCTTCAGATCGTCGTCGAACCGGAACACGGCATCCTCCCCAGAATCTGAACCATGGTCGTCAATTCGTCGATGGTCGCGATTGCCCCGCCAAGTTCAAGCTCGACGCCGTTCGACAGACGCACATGCAAGGCAAGTGTCATCGATGGCGGTGTGGACGGTTGTGTCGGCGACGCTGAAACGACCGACACGAACGCAGACGGCTTTACCGCGACCGGGACGGGTTGGTGCGACCCTGGCAGATCGACGGCCACGTCATTAATCGACTTGTCGGGCTGAGGCGGGTTGTATTCGTCGTTGCCATTATGCTGCGACGCTGGCGAAATGCCATTCTCGCGCTCCACCAGGTACTTCGCGATCCACTTGCGCAGCAGATTGGCGTTGATGCCGTGCTGCTGAGCCAGACCGGCGACTGATACTCCGGGACGAAGTGCTGCTTCAATCAAGGCGCGTTTACTTTTTTCGTCATAGCGGCGACGGCCATCGCTGCTGCGACGCACTACTGCCAACTCTGAGTCCATGCCAGTCATAGGTGTCCACCTCCAAGATAGGTGGACACCTATGGTCCTCGCTACTGTCGCTCACTGCCAGACGTCGAAGATGGACCGCTTAC
>NZ_JALQDC010000053.1:0-2601 GCF_023631445.1 Caballeronia sp. GAWG1-5s-s
GTATGCGATCCACGACCGACGCCCCTCAGAGGGGGATGTGCGGCGTGCAGCATGTGTACACGCGGCGCTGGGTTAGCGAAGGTCCGCAGGGATTTTCCAGGGAAGCAGCGCGTCGTAGTCGTCGACGGTCTTTGCCAGAGGTAGCCGGTGGAACAGCCAGGTGAGGTAACGATACGGGTCGATGCTGTTGGCCTTGCAAGTTTCGACCAATGCGTAGAGATTGGCGCTTGCGTTCGCACCGTCGACGGTGTCCGAGAACAGCCACCCGCGCCGCCCGACGCAGAAGGGGCGGATTGAATTTTCGCAGGGATTGTTCGATATGGGCCAGTCGCCGTTCTCGATGTATCGGATCAGCTTCGGCCACTGTTCGCGCAGGTAGGTCAGCGCCTTGCCGAGCAAGCTGTTGGGCAGGACACCGGGCGATTGCTCGAGCATCAGATTGTGGATGGCGTCGAGCACACGTGCACTGTACCGTCGTCGCAATCGCTGCCGCCTGTCGGCTTTCCGTTTCGCGCTACGCGCCTCGGCAACGAACAACTTTCCGATCAGCTTGATGAAGCGCGTCGCGAGCAGATCGGGCGAGCGCGCTGCCTTGGGCACATTGTCCTCTGCCTTGACGAAGTAGCGCCGGCAATGAACCCAGCATCCGAGGTGCACGAGCTGGTAACGCTGGGCAATGCCATTGTAAGGCTCGTATCCGTCGGTCATCAGGGCCGCACCTTCACGCACGCCGACGAACAGCTTGTCAGCCAGCTTTGCACCTCGTCCTGGCGTGTAAGTGAAGCAGCAGATCGGCGTGCCCGAGCCGGTCATCTGCGACCAGAGATAGCTCTTTGTTTGTGGCTTGCGCCCCTTCTCCTTCAGGACCTGGAATGTCGTCTCGTCGCAGTAGATCAGATCGGCATCGAGCAACGCATCGCGCATCAGGTTGATCACAGGTTGCGTCGCAAGCCCGACACGGACGATGCTCGCGGCGATGGTGTTCGATGAGATGTCGCCGCCGAAGCGTCGCAGTAGGCCGGCCTGACGGTAGAGGGGCATCCCGAACTGATACTTGCCGGCAGCGATCCACGCAAGAGCCGATTCGCTCAAGAGTCCGCGCGGGATGATGCGCGGCGGCGCTGGCGTGACCTTGATGCCAAGATCGCAGCACGGGCAGGCATACTTGACGCGCTGGTGTTGGATGACCCGAAGCTGCTCCGGGATCACGTCCAGCTGTTCGCTGGTTTCTACTCCGATCTCCACAAGCGCATGACCGTCGTTGGCGCAGAAGCGATCGGCTTCGGGCAGTTCGTGTCGCACGACATCGCGAGGCAGATTCGGATCGAGCGGCTTGCGGTGACCACGCTTCTTGCGAGTGTGCGCGTCAACCTTCGTTTCCGGTGTGTCTTCCTGCGCGGGCGTGGAGTTTGCGCCGAGCGCCTCAGCTTCGTTGAACAAGCCGTATTGATCAGAATCTCGCGCTTCACTCTTTGCGCCGAACAGCTCGCGTCGGTAAGCCCGTAAGCGCTCCTCCGCGAGGTCACGCTCCGCTGTCACGAGTCGCAGCGTGCTGCGCAGCTCCTCACGTTCTCGCTGAAGCGCAGCGTGCTCCTCGCGCATCGCCAGGAGTGCCTTGAGCTCGTCGGCAGAGAGGGTGACGTTGATCGGCATGTCGCTTAGACCGGCACGCCAATGTCGTGTTCAACTCACACGAGCATAATGTCGTTTCGGATGGCGCCGAAGCGCGGCAATGTCAGCACCCTTGAGTAGCCACTGCAATCGCTCGACGTCCAGCGTGACGACCTCTGTACTACTGTCGGGCCAGACGAAGCGGTCCTTTTCTTCGAGTCTCTTGAACAATAGCCAGAACCCGTTGTGATCCCAACCGAGGATCTTGATACGATCACATCGCCGGTTCGTGAACACATAGAGCGACGAGTCCATCGGGTTCAGTCCCATCGCCTGCTCCACGAGAATCGACAGGCTGTTCATTCCGAACCGGAAATCGACGGGATCGCGGTGCAGATAGACGTTCAGACCTTCGTCAAACCGGAACACGGCAGCCTCCCAAGCACCTGGACGATCGTCGTGATCTCTTCGACGCCAGCCTCGCCGAAGTTGAGTTCGACACCGTTAGGTAACCGAACATGCAACGCGAGCGTCATCGATGGAACTGGATTGGACGGTGTCGACGGCGACACCGGGGCAGAGATGACGGGAACAAACGCTGGTAAGGTGCTTGCACTACGGGGGCTCTTGACGGTCCGCGCAGCAATGTCGATCGAGACGCCATCGATTACCACAGGGTCCGGTTCTCGGGAATCGTGAAGGATCTGCGGCTGATACCGCGCGATCCATCGGCGCAGCTGGTTCGGGTTGACGTCGTGATCCATGGCGGCACGCGCGATCGACACGCCCGGCTTCAGGCACAGTGCGACCAGTTCCCGTACAGCATCCGCGTCAAATTCGCGCCGGCCGTCCCGTTTCTGGCCAACGACAAGCCTGCTGCGAAGGTCTCGATTCTCGTTCATTGCGGTCTGAGTGCATGTGTCCACGCGGACACATAGGTTCAGACCTTCAGCCGCTCATTGGAAGGACGTTGTTTCTGGACCGCATACG
>NZ_JALQDC010000055.1:0-1442 GCF_023631445.1 Caballeronia sp. GAWG1-5s-s
CGGCGGGTGCGGCATAGGTTAGGCAACCTTCCGATCATGGTCAATTGATTTCGAGCTTGACCGTTTCAAGGCCGCAGCGAGAATCCAGAGTTCATTCACGCCGAGGATTTTTCGAAAGTGCTTCTCAGCTTCCAGGAAGCCCGCGGCTGTCCAGCGCAACGCCATCTCGGCGTCGCGATAGCGCTTCACGCGCCCCGCGACCCGGCGCACCGCGCCGTTGGGATTCTCGATGATGTTGGTCGTCGACAGCCCGCGCATGAGCGCCGGCGTTAGGCCCAGCTTGTTCACCGTGAAGGTTTCCTCCAGCCCCTCGAGCAGTGCGGCCGAGGCGTCCGGATGGTCGGCCTTGAGCCACGCCGCGTGCGTCTTGAGCTTGGCGATGCCATCGTCGGTCGACAACTTGTAGGCAGCCTTCATGATCGCGGCGGTTTGCGAAACGCTCTCCTTGGGCAGGCGCTCAAGGACGTTGCGCTGCTTGTGCACACGGCAGCGCTGCACGTGGGCGCGTTCGCCGAAGAACTCCTCGATGGCCGAGCGCAGCGCTTTGGAACCATCGATCACGAACAGGTATTCGCGATCCGCCGGCAGGCCGCGCTCGATCAGTCCGCGCAACAGATCCTTGACGACCTGGGCGTTCTCACTCGACCCGCTCGCGAGACCCAGGAGGTGTTTCTCGCCGGAGCTGTCCACGCCGATAGCGGCGATGATGTGACGTGAGTCGACGATGATGCCGTCCAGGTAGATCGCCAGGAAGTCCTTGTCATCGAAGCGCCGCCCCATCATCTCGGTGAGCGCCGTCTGGCTGGCCTTGATGAACTCGCGCGAGACGCTGCTCTTGGAGATGCCAACGGTGCCGGCCATCTCGGGCAGGACCTTGGCATATTTGCGCGTCGACACGCCCGTGACCATGATCTCGTGCACGCGCTCGGCGAGCCGCGGATTCTCGTTCAATTGCTCGTAGGCGGGGACCGGCACTTCGCCGCCGCCACGACGCCGAAGGCGCGGCCGCTTCACGTTCAACTTGCGTTCGTCCATCACAATCTGGCCTTGCTGCGAGCCGTGCCAGCGGATCTCGCCGCCTCTGGGCCCGGATGCTTCTCGCCGGCGACCTCCGTCGCCGAGATCACCAGCAGTTGCTCGACAAGGCTACGGCCGGCTTCGTGCATCAACTCGTCGATGCTCGCGCGGGTGTTCTGAATCAGATCGAGCATGGGCAACAGGATCTGACTGTTCTCGGCAAAACAGGCACGCAGTCCTTCCGGGTCCTGCTTGGGCACCACGTGCAACGGCGCGCTGGCGCTTTGGGGCTTCTTCTTGGTACGCTTCATAAGGCGGTTCTCCTTGGTTCCCTGTCCGGGAAGTTGGTCGTCGAAACCCGATTCTCTCGGATTTCCAACGGGGAACCGCCGCCTTCAACCTTCAACTACGCCCGGGACATTGCC
>NZ_JALQDC010000056.1:0-1229 GCF_023631445.1 Caballeronia sp. GAWG1-5s-s
AGGTTCGCCAGCTCCAGCGCCTCGACCTTCGCGGTGTTGAACACCTTCGACTTGTCCTTCAGATGCACGTGCTTCACACGCTCGGCCAACTCCGCGACCTTCTCGACGCCCTCTTCCAGCAACTTCGAGGTGCGGAACACGCCCGCGTGCGACTGCATCGTCGCGCGGATGTCGTTGGCGATGTGCTGCGTGTATTCGCCCGAGGTCGACTTCTCCAGCACCGCGAGGCGTTCGAGGGCGAAGTCGGCGGCATCGGCCGGCAGCGGCTTGTGCTCCTTCATCTCGGTCGCGTGCTTGATGATGTGATTGCCCGCCGCGCGGCCGAACACGACGAGGTCAAGCAGCGAGTTCGTGCCCAGACGGTTCGCGCCGTGCACCGACACACACGAGCATTCGCCCACTGCATAGAAGCCGTTGACCGGATCGTCGTAGCCCTTGGCCGTGCCGACGACCTGACCGTGCATGTTCGTCGGAATCCCGCCCATCTGATAGTGGATGGTCGGCACCACCGGAATCGGCTCTTTAATGCAGTCGACGTTGGCGAACTTGAGCGCGATCTCGCGAATCGACGGCAGACGCTTCATGATCGTCTCGGCGCCGATGTGCGACAGGTCCAGCAGCACGTGATCCTTGTTCGGACCCACGCCGCGGCCTTCCTTGATTTCCTGGTCCATCGAGCGCGAAACGAAGTCGCGCGGCGCGAGGTCTTTCAGCGTCGGCGCGTAGCGTTCCATGAAGCGGTCGCCGTTCGCGTTACGCAAAATACCGCCTTCGCCGCGCACGCCTTCGGTAATCAGCACGCCTGCGCCTGCGACGCCCGTCGGGTGGAACTGCCAGAACTCCATGTCCTGCAGCGCGATGCCCGAGCGCGCGGCCATGCCGAGACCATCGCCCGTATTGATGAACGCATTGGTCGATGCCGCGAAGATGCGACCCGCGCCGCCCGTGGCGAACAGCGTCGTCTTGCCTTCGAGGATGTAGACGTCGCCCGTTTCCATTTCGAGCGCGGTCACGCCGAGCACGTCGCCGTCGGCGTCGCGGATCAAGTCCAGCGCCATCCATTCGACGAAGAAGTGCGTCTTGGCCGCGACGTTCTGTTGATAGAGCGTGTGCAGCAACGCGTGACCCGTGCGGTCAGCCGCAGCGCACGCACGTTGCACGGGCTTCTCGCCGTAGTTCGCGGTATGGCCGCCGAACGGGCGCTGATAGATGGTGCCGTCCGGATTGCG
>NZ_JALQDC010000057.1:0-1229 GCF_023631445.1 Caballeronia sp. GAWG1-5s-s
AGGTTCGCCAACTCCAGCGCCTCGACCTTCGCGGTGTTGAACACCTTCGACTTGTCCTTCAGATGCACGTGCTTCACGCGCTCGGCCAATTCCGCCACCTTCTCGACGCCCTCTTCCAGGAGCTTCGAGGTGCGGAACACGCCCGCGTGCGATTGCATCGTCGCGCGGATGTCGTTGGCGATATGCTGCGTGTATTCGCCCGAGGTCGACTTCTCCAGCACCGCGAGACGCTCCAACGCGAAGTCGGCGGCATCGACCGGCAGCGGCTTGTGCTCCTTCATCTCGGTCGCGTGCTTGATGATGTGATTGCCCGCCGCACGGCCGAACACGACCAGGTCGAGCAACGAGTTCGTGCCCAGACGGTTCGCGCCGTGCACCGACACGCACGAGCATTCGCCCACTGCATAGAAGCCGTTGACCGGATCGTCATAGCCCTTCGCCGTGCCGACGACTTGCCCGTGCATGTTCGTCGGAATCCCGCCCATCTGATAGTGGATGGTCGGCACCACGGGAATCGGCTCCTTGATGCAGTCGACGTTGGCGAACTTCAGCGCGATCTCGCGAATCGACGGCAGACGCTTCATGATCGTCTCCGCGCCGATGTGCGACAGGTCCAGCAGCACGTGATCCTTGTTCGGGCCGACGCCGCGGCCTTCCTTGATCTCCTGGTCCATCGAGCGCGAAACGAAGTCGCGCGGCGCGAGGTCCTTGAGCGTCGGCGCGTAACGTTCCATGAAGCGGTCGCCGTTCGCGTTACGCAAGATGCCGCCTTCGCCGCGCACGCCTTCGGTGATCAGCACGCCCGCGCCTGCGACGCCGGTCGGGTGGAACTGCCAGAACTCCATGTCCTGCAGCGCGATGCCCGAGCGCGCAGCCATGCCGAGGCCATCGCCCGTATTGATGAACGCATTGGTCGATGCCGCGAAGATGCGACCCGCGCCGCCCGTGGCGAAGAGCGTGGTCTTGCCTTCGAGGATGTACACGTCGCCCGTTTCCATCTCCAAAGCCGTCACGCCGAGCACGTCGCCGTCAGCGTCGCGAATCAGATCCAGCGCCATCCACTCGACGAAGAAGTGCGTCTTGGCCGCGACGTTCTGCTGATACAGCGTGTGCAGCAACGCGTGACCCGTGCGGTCGGCCGCGGCGCACGCGCGTTGCACGGGCTTCTCGCCGTAGTTGGCGGTATGGCCGCCGAACGGGCGCTGATAGATGGTGCCGTCCGGATTGCG
>NZ_JALQDC010000058.1:0-1209 GCF_023631445.1 Caballeronia sp. GAWG1-5s-s
GGGGTCTAGCATGGCTGAAGCCGTAAAAAAACCAAGGCCCGAGTACCGGAACATCGGGCTTGGACAGATCGCGAAGTATCGCTTGCCGTGGGCGGGCAAGGTGTCCATTCTGCATCGCATCAGCGGTCTGTTGCTCTTCATCGCGCTGCCCTTTCTGCTGTATCTGCTCGACCAGAGCCTGACGTCCGAGATCAGCTTCGAGGCGTTCAAGGGCTTTCTCGCGCACCCCATCGTCAAGATCATCACGCTCGTGCTGTCGTGGGCGTATCTGCATCACTTCTGCGCGGGTATCCGCTTTCTCGTGCTCGACATGCACGTGGCCGTCAATAAGGAAGGCGGACGACAGACCGCCATCGCGGTGCTGGTCGTCTCGCTCGTGCTGACGCTTGCCGTCGCGCTGAAACTTTTCGGAGCCTTCTAACATGGGAACGCAAAACCGGGTCGGCCCGAAGCGCCTCGTCGTGGGCGCGCATTACGGCACAGGCGAATGGCTCGCGCAACGCGTGACGGCCGTCGCCGTGGCGGTGTACACGCTCTTGCTGCTCGTGCTCTTTTTCGGCGCGCATAACTTCTCCTACGAAGGCTGGGCCGGCATCTTCGCGATGCAGTGGATGAAGCTCGCCACCTTCGTCGCCTTGCTCTCGCTCTTCTATCACGCGTGGGTCGGCATGCGCGACATCTGGATGGATTACGTGAAGCCCGTCGGATTGCGCCTGGGCCTGCTGGTGCTCACCGTCCTGTGGCTTCTCGGATGCGCCGGCTACGCTGCACAGATTCTCTGGAGAGTTTAAAGAACATGGCTGCAATCAAGACTTCCTTGCCGCGTCGGCGCTTCGACGTGGTGATCGTGGGCGCGGGCGGATCGGGCATGCGCGCGTCGCTGCAGCTCGCGCGCGCGGGCCTCTCCGTCGCGGTGCTCTCCAAGGTGTTCCCGACGCGCTCGCATACGGTGGCCGCGCAAGGCGGCATCGGCGCATCGCTCGGCAACATGAGCGAGGACAACTGGCACTACCACTTCTACGACACGATCAAGGGCTCGGACTGGCTCGGCGATCAGGACGCCATCGAGTTCATGTGCCGCGAGGCGCCCAATGCGGTCTACGAACTGGAACACATGGGCATGCCGTTCGACCGCAATCCGGACGGCACCATCTATCAGCGCCCGTTCGGCGGCCATACCGCCAACTACGGCGAGAAGCCCGTGCAACG
>NZ_JALQDC010000059.1:0-1091 GCF_023631445.1 Caballeronia sp. GAWG1-5s-s
GGTAATGTACCGAGAAGTGTGCAAAAAGCTGCTTGCGGGAAAATGCTTAGGAAGGGTGGCCGTGGTGTAAGTTGATGAATGTCGAGTTCCTCAACCTGCCCTCGGGAGGGCTTACGCCATGGCCACGACCAAGCGTAGTACGAACCGGCCGCCAGTGGAAGCGCTGGTTGCCGGCGACCGGGACCTGATGAAGGCGCTCATGAAGGATGCGCTTCAGGAAGTGCTCGAAGCGGAGATGACCGAGCTGCTGGGGGCATCGCCTAACGAGCGCACCGAGACACGCAGTGGCTATCGAGCCGGTTACTACGGTCGCGGGCTGGTGACGCGCATCGGCAAGCTGGAGCTGCGCGTGCCGCGCGACCGTCACGGGGAATTCTCCACTGCCTTGTTCGAGCGCTATGCGCGCAGCGAGAAAGCATTGGTGGCCGCGCTCGCCGAGATGTACGTACAGGGCGTCTCGACCCGCAAGGTCAAGGCGATTACCGAAGAGCTATGCGGTCACAGCTTCTCGGCCTCGGCGATCTCGGCCATCAATAAAGGGCTCGACGCAACGCTGGCGAAGTTCGCGCATCGGCCGTTAGAGGAAGCGTATCCGTATCTGATCGTCGATGCGCGCTATGAGAAGGTGCGCGAATCGGGCGTGATTCGCTCGCAGGCGGTGCTGATTGCCATTGGCATCAACTGGGAAGGTCATCGGCAAGTGCTGGCCGTGGAGCTGGCGAACCGCGAGAGCCATTCGAGCTGGAAGGAGTTCTTGCTGGGACTGAAAAAGCGCGGGCTCTCAGGCGTGGAGTTCGTCGCCTCGGACGATCATGCGGGCTTGAAGAAGGCCATCGGCGAGGTGCTTCCTGAGGCCGCCTGGCAGCGCTGCTACGTGCACTTTCTGCGTAATGCACTGGACTACCTGCCACGCAAGGCGGATGACGACTGCTTGCAGGAACTGCGCTGGATGTACGACCGACGCGATTTGCAGGAGGCGCAACGAGATCTCGCGGCGTGGATTATCAAATGGCAGGGCAAATATCCGAAGCTCGTCGATTGGGTTGAAGGCAACATCGCCGAGACGCTGACGTTCTACCGGCTGCCGCGTG
>NZ_JALQDC010000060.1:0-1009 GCF_023631445.1 Caballeronia sp. GAWG1-5s-s
AAACCGCCCGCCGCACCAGCATTTCCCGAATCTTGCCGATGGCCTTCGTCGGGTTGAGACCCTTCGGGCACACATCGACGCAGTTCATGATCGTGTGGCAGCGGAACAGGCGATACGGGTCTTCCAGATTATCGAGTCGCTCGCCGGTCGCCTGGTCGCGGCTATCGGCGATAAAGCGATACGCCTGCAACAAGCCCGCCGGACCCACGAACTTGTCCGGATTCCACCAGAAGCTCGGGCACGACGTCGAGCAGCTCGCGCACAGAATGCACTCGTAGAGCCCATCGAGTTCGTCACGCTCCACCGGCGACTGCAAACGCTCCTTCTCCGGCGGCGGCGTGTCGTTGATCAGATACGGCTTGATCGAGTGATACTGGTTGAAGAACTGCGTGAAGTCGCAGATCAGATCGCGCACCACCGGCAGCCCCGGCAGCGGACGCAGCACGATGCGCTGCGGCAAGTCGTTCAGGTTCGTCAGACACGCGAGCCCGTTCTTGCCGTTGATGTTCATGGCGTCCGAGCCGCACACGCCCTCGCGGCACGAGCGACGGAACGACAGCGTTTCATCCAGCTCCTTCAGCTTCACCAGCGCGTCGAGCAGCATGCGTTCGTGCGTCAGGTCGAGCTCGTAGCTCTGCATGCGCGGCGCGGCGTCCTTGTCCGGATCGTACCGGTAGACTTCGAAAATTCTCTTTGCCATTTGGATATCCTTGCCCTTGCCTTAGAAGGTACGCGCCTTCGGCGGCACCGATTCGACCGTCAGCGGCTTCATCTGCACCGGCTTGTAGTCGAGGCGATTGCCTTCGCTGAACCACAGCGTATGACGCATCCAGTTCTCGTCATCGCGATGTTCGTAGTCGCTGTGCGCATGCGCGCCGCGGCTTTCCTTGCGCGCCTCGGCCGAGACCATCGTCGCGCGCGCCACCTCGATCAGATTCGCCAGCTCCAGCGCCTCGACCTTCGCGGTGTTGAACACCTTCGACTTGTCCTTCAGATGCACGTGCTTCAC
>NZ_JALQDC010000061.1:0-1004 GCF_023631445.1 Caballeronia sp. GAWG1-5s-s
CGAAGGGCGACCGCGAGCGTTCGGAACAGGCGGGCTTCGACCTGCATCTGGTGAAACCGGTGGCCCCGCCCGCGTTGTTGGAGGCGATCTCTGCCGCAGGCGACCAACTCGCGAATAAAAGCTGATGCTGACCGTGAGGCAAAGCCGAATGGCTCGTATTGTCCAGTCATCTGCCGCTCGGCGATACAAAGGGCGAGCGGCGCCTAGGGGTCGAAGACTGACCGCTCCCCAGGAGCAAAATCGATCTCCCTTTTGTTGAAGAGGAGATCGTCATGGAAACGCTTAATTCCTCCGGCGCTCGTCGGGTGCCGTGGAACAAGGGCAGGCTGACCGGCCAGAAGCCCCCGTTGAAGCTTCGAGAAATATGGGCGATCCGAACAAGACTGCAGATGTCCTCCAACGCCCGCGAGCTGGCGATGTTCAACCTTGCAATCGACAGCAAGCTTCGGGCGTGCGATTTGACGCGTTTGCAGGTTCAAGACGTTTGCATGGGAGGTCACGTGGTCTCGCGAGCGACGTTCATGCAGCAGAAGACGCAGCGACCGGTCCAGTTCGAAATCACGGAGCAAACCCGACAGACTGTCGCGGCCTGGATCTCCGCACGGGGGCTGAAGCCCGCCGACTATCTGTTTCCCAGTCGCCTACACGCGTCAGCCCACGTGTCGACGCGCCAGTATGCACGCATCGTCCATCGTTGGGTCGCATCGATCGGACTGGATGACGCCGCGTACGGCACTCACACGATGCGCCGCACGAAGGCAGCCCTGATATATCGACGCACTAAGAACCTGCGCGCGGTTCAGTTGCTCTTAGGCCATAGGAAGCTCGAGAGCACAGTGCGATACCTCGGTATCGAGGTAGACGACGCGCTCGAGATGGCCGAACAAACCGAAGTCTGATAGCTGTTGGCCGGTGAGCGGACGCTAGCCGGCCAAAAGCGGTCATCAACCCGGCTCCGCTTGCAGACTTTCCATCGTCGCATGTTCGTTCCGAACCGGACTGTC
>NZ_JALQDC010000062.1:0-875 GCF_023631445.1 Caballeronia sp. GAWG1-5s-s
GACAGTCCGGTTCGGAACGAACATGCGACGATGGAAAGTCTGCAAGCGGAGCCGGGTTGATGACCGCTTTTGGCCGGTTACCGAAGATGGAGACCGGGGCGCTGAGCACCCCGACGCGATTTTCCTCGAACCGCCGCACTCAACCCGCCTAGGCCGTTCGGCCCTGGGCACGCCGAGCGTCTCTTGATGAAGTGCAACGGCCAGTCAACGCGCGGCTCTCGCCGACGTGCGATGTCCTCGGTGCCGTCGACGGGCGCGGCTCTCGCGGCGTCGATGGAAGGCATCTGGACACCATCAAGGCGATTCTTTGGCAATTCAGGAGCTGCGCGGGCAGCGGCGCGAACGAATCGCACTGTAGTCGGCGAACTCAATACACTGATCGCCTATCTCGCCGCCCATTTCGCCGCACCGGGCCACCCATTCGTGGTTGATGTTGGCGATATCGAACTATCGAACCTTCCCCGTTTCTCCCGATCCGCATGATGCGGATGCTCATGAACTGATTCAGCGCGCGGTGCTCTACTGGGTCGTCCGGCTGGAAGTGCGGAAGCGCACGGAACGCGAGCCGAACACGGCATGCGTCGTGATCGAGGATCGCAGCGAGGGGCTCGTTGACCAGGATCTCGAGGTGCTCAAGCACCCGTTCAAGCGTGGCGGCGGCGACGTTCCGCCGCTGGCGACTGGCGTTATTCGGGATCGGCGATCGCCTGTTTGTTATCGCCCTTGTTCGCCGTCTGCACCTGATCGTCGGCGACCGACGATTCGCGCGCGAGCGGCGCGATGGCGTGCAACGAGACGATCGGCTGGGTGCGCGCGTTGACGCCGGCCGGACTCGGCTCGTTGTCGTGAATCAACGCGCGAATACGCGGATAAAT
>NZ_JALQDC010000063.1:0-776 GCF_023631445.1 Caballeronia sp. GAWG1-5s-s
ACCTTGCGCGCGTACACGCGCGAGCTCGAACGGCTGATCCTGTGGAGCGTGGTGGTGCGGCGCAAGGCGCTGTCGTCGCTGACGGTGGAGGACTGCGAGGCGTACAAAGATTTCTTAAAGGCGCCGTTGGCGTCGTTCACCGGACCGAAGCGACCCCGCAGCAGCGGGCGGTGGCGCCCGTTCGCGCCGGAGGGCCTGTCCGCCGAGAGCCAGGCGTATGCGGTGCGGGTGCTGCGCGCCGCGTTTGCGTGGCTGGTGGAGGTGCGGTATCTGGCCGGCAATCCGTGGAGCGCGGTGCACGAACCGGCGACGGTGACCCGCGAACTGTCCGTGCAAGTCCACCGGGCGCTGCCCGCCCGCTTATGGACGCAGGTGCGTCAGGCGCTCGATGGCCGCTGCGACGGCTTCAAGGGTGTCGTGCCGGAGGGTGACGATGAGGCGCGGCAATGGCGCGCCGCGCGGGCCGCCATTCTACTGATGGGGGATTCCGGATTGCGGCGGGCGGAGGCGGCGCTCGCCCGGCGCGAAGACTTGCGCCTCGCCGAGGTGGCGGCGGATGGGCGCGCGTCGCGCAGCCCCTCGCCGCGCTCGCCGTCGCAGACAACGTCGCCCCCAACGTCGTCCCGCTCGGTCGCGTCGGCCGATCCGGCCGAGTCGGGGCGCGGCCCGTCGTCGGTCTGGACGCTGACCGTCATCGGCAAGCGCCGCAAGCAGCGCACCGTGCCGGTCAGTGGCGCGACCGTCGCGGCACTGCGCGCACATTGGCACGACCGCGG
>NZ_JALQDC010000064.1:0-665 GCF_023631445.1 Caballeronia sp. GAWG1-5s-s
AGCAAGACTTCCAGGTCGCGCGTGCGGGCGTCGACGCGAGCTTCGAGTTCCGCATTCGTGCGCTCGAGCTCCGAGCGCGCCGCGGCAAGCGAATCGCTTTGCACGAGCTGCCAGACGCCTTTTCGCCGTGTAAGTGCGAACTGATGCGTGTTGCATACATCCAGTACATCCGACGCGGTGCACCGGTCCATGCAGTAAGAACAAACGCAGATAATGCGGTACTGCCCCAGCGTTCGGTTCAGGTGGGCCTCGTAGTCGGCGAAGTCGTGCCAGCGGGTGCGCTCCAGCCAGAACGTGTCGCCGGTCACCCGTAGTCCATCGAAGCCATGCGCGCGCGACTCACGCTCGTGCCGCACCCATTCGGCGATGACATGGTCGGCGCGAAACGTGCCGTCTGGGTAGTACCAGTCGGACGCCGGCTTGAAAGCGATCTGTCCGCGCATCACGTAATCCTTGAAATCGGGTAGCGCCTCGACCAGTGCGGTCTCTGCTTCGTCCACGCCAATCGGATCGGACGCAACCCACAGACAGCTTTCGTTGTCGCGCAGTCCTGCCTCGAAATACGGGACCAGCATGTCGATCAGATCCTGCCGCGTTTCGTAAAAGTGGCAAAAGTGCGTTCCCCAGCCGGCATGGCCTATCGCATCAATGCCACTTTTTCGAAG
>NZ_JALQDC010000065.1:0-535 GCF_023631445.1 Caballeronia sp. GAWG1-5s-s
GGGTCTGTAGCTCAGTCGGTTAGAGCACCGTCTTGATAAGGCGGGGGTCGTTGGTTCGAATCCAACCAGACCCACCAACGGTCGAGGCATCAGATCCGCGACACGGGGGGATTAGCTCAGCTGGGAGAGCACCTGCTTTGCAAGCAGGGGGTCGTCGGTTCGATCCCGTCATCCTCCACCAATCTTCAATGCACAGCGTTCAGTTACTTGAGCGTTGCGCATTGGCGATTGCTAGCCAGTTGATGCTGTGGGTATTGCAAGACACCTATCGGCTAAACGTTCTTTAACAATCAGGAAGAAGTAGTAAAGAGATTATCTGAAAGCACTTAGAGATGGGTGTGAGTAGGGTAGTCAGGGTAGTGATTGTATCGATGTATCTCAAGACGATCGAAAGATCGATTTGGAATACGGCACAACGCGAATACTCAGCCTGTAGCGTGTGAGTCTGAAGCAGTAGAGAGACACACTCGTTATAGGGTCAAGCGAACAAGTGCATGTGGTGGATGCCTTGGCGATCACAGGCGATGAAGGACGC
>NZ_JALQDC010000066.1:0-512 GCF_023631445.1 Caballeronia sp. GAWG1-5s-s
GCCGCGCAGAACGGGCAGACCGTGACAATCGATGGACTCGACCGTTCGGCGACGATTGCCGGGGACCCCGTGCGCCTCAATCAGGTGTTCGTCAACTTGCTGAACAATGCGACGACTTATGCGCCGCCGCACGGCCACATCGATGTTTCGATGGTCGTGGGCGACGGTAAGGTAAGAGTCTGCGTCAGCGACGACGGCCCGGGCGTGGCGGAGCCGCTGCGCGATCGCGTGTTTTCGTTATTCGTGCAGGGGCCGCGCGAGCTCGACCGCTCGCAGGGCGGGTTCGGCATCGGGCTCGCCGTATCCCGGCAGATTATCGAGAGGCATGGCGGCTCGTTGACGCTCGAGCGCGCCCGAAGCGGCCGCTGGTCCCGCTTCGTTGTGACGCTGCCTTGCACGTCGGACCCTGTGGCGGCGCACCCTGGGACCGACCATACGCTCGCCCGGCCGGCAATCGTCAGCCGCCGCATCCTGATCGTGGATGACGAACCGGACATCGCATCTGCGTTGCT
>NZ_JALQDC010000067.1:0-503 GCF_023631445.1 Caballeronia sp. GAWG1-5s-s
GTGGCCATGTCCAGCGCCTGATGCGGCCGCTCGTGGTTGTACACCTGGCGCCACGCGTCAAAGGCTTGCTGGGCGCTCTTCAGGTTCTTGAAGTGGCGGCCCGCGAGCAGTTCGGCCTTGAGCGTGCGATGAAACCGTTCGTCTTTACCGTTGGTCTGCGGGTGGCGGGGGCGACTGTACGAGATCCGGATGCCCAGGCGCATCAGCCAGATCGCCAGCGCAGTCAACTGACCCGAGCGCGCCGGGCTGCCCCAGGGCGGACCGTTGTCCGCATTGATGCGCAGCGGCATCCCATAGCGGCGAAACACCGCGCGCAAGTGCTCGCGCACCACCCGCGTGGGCGTGCTGCCACAAGCATCGAGCGCCAGATCGAAGCGCGAGTGATCGTCCAGCACGGTGAACGGCGCGCAGCGCGTCCCACTATCCAGTTCGATGCAGCCCTTGAAGTCCATCTGCCACAAATCGTTGGGATGCGCGTGTTCGAAGCGTTGCCACGGCAAGGC
>NZ_JALQDC010000068.1:0-452 GCF_023631445.1 Caballeronia sp. GAWG1-5s-s
CGCTTCTGCATTTCGTGCAGCAGCGTGACCAGAATGCGGCAGCCCGATGCGCCGATCGGATGCCCGATCGCGATGGCCCCGCCGTTCACGTTGATCTTTTCCTGATCCCAGCCCATCTGCTTGTGCACCGCCAGCGCCTGCGCGGCGAACGCCTCGTTGATCTCCATCAGATCGAGATCGTCGATGCTCCAGCCCGCGCGTTCCAGACAGCGCTTCGATGCCGGCACCGGGCCCATGCCCATGATCTTCGGATCGACGCCCGCGCTCGCGTACGCCTTGATGCGCGCGAGCGGCGTGAGACCCAGCGCTTCGGCCTTCTTCGCCGACATCACGACTACAGCCGCCGCGCCATCATTGATGCCCGATGCGTTCGCCGCCGTCACCGTGCCTTCCTTCGAGAACGCGGGCTTCAGTCCCGCGAGCGCTTCGGCGGTGACGCCGTGGCGCACGAA
>NZ_JALQDC010000069.1:0-413 GCF_023631445.1 Caballeronia sp. GAWG1-5s-s
ATCGTCGCCGAACGGTCGAGTCCATCGATTGTCACGGTCTGCCCGTTCTGCGCGGCCGCAGGACGTATTGCATCGACGGCCTCATCGATGATCGCCGACATCTCGACCGGCACCGGGTCGATTGAGAACATTCCACGCACCGTTCTGTCCGCCTCGAGCAGATCGTTAAGAATGACCGAAAGGTTGCGCACCTGGCGCTTGACGATATTGCTCGCCGCCGCGGCCGGACTTTGTTCGGGTACCGAACGGCGAATCACCTCGATCGCGCTCTCGATCGGCGCGAGTGGATTGCGCAGTTCGTGGCTCAACATCGACAGGAACTCGTCACGCTCTCTGAGCAAGACTTCCAGGTCGCGCGTGCGGGCGTCGACGCGAGCTTCGAGTTCCGCATTCGTCCGCTCGAGCTCCGAGCG
>NZ_JALQDC010000070.1:0-341 GCF_023631445.1 Caballeronia sp. GAWG1-5s-s
GAACAAATTCAGGCACGCGATTCCTGGATGAACGATCGCCTGGAAGCTACTGCCATGAAGTAGCGACGACGCCCCCGCGTCCCTAGACGGAGCACGGAGCACGTCGAGCGACTCCCGAGCGCGGGACACGATTTGCCGTTCCCGTCCCATGGCGTCAACGATCGCGGCAGGCATGTCGATGTGAGAAGACTCGTACCGCCCGAAATCGGCTATGAAGGCTGCCTGGCTTCGAGCAGTGAGACTGCATGTCGACAGAGTCTGACGGTATGCGATCCACGACCGACGCCCCTCAGAGGGGGATGTGCGGCGTGCAGCATGTGTACACGCGGCGCTGGGTTAGC
>NZ_JALQDC010000071.1:0-323 GCF_023631445.1 Caballeronia sp. GAWG1-5s-s
GTGTCGCCAGTACGGCATTAGTCCGAAGACCGGCTACAAGTGGATCAGGCGCTACGAGCAGGGCGACACCGCGCTGGGCGATCGATGCCGGCGGCCAATCCATAGCCCGTCGCGTACGGCGGCCGATGTCGAGGCGCGCGTGGTCGAGCTGCGTCAAGCGCAGCCTGCCTGGGGCGCGCCCAAGATCGCGCGGCGCATGAGCGATCTCGGTTGCGATCGGACCCCATCGCCCAGCACCGTGACGCGCATCCTGCATCGGCACGGCCTGATCAGCGCCGAGAGCAGCACCGCAGCCTTGCCGTGGCAACGCTTCGAACACGCGC
>NZ_JALQDC010000072.1:0-314 GCF_023631445.1 Caballeronia sp. GAWG1-5s-s
GGCTTGGCCAGCACTTGGCCGCGCTCGACGTCTTCACGCTTCGTGCCGCGCAGCAGGATACCGACGTTGTCGCCCGCCTGACCCTGGTCGAGCAGCTTGCGGAACATTTCCACGCCCGTGCAGGTGGTCTTCACCGTCGGCTTGATACCGACGATTTCGATTTCCTCGCCGACCTTGATGACGCCGCGCTCGACGCGGCCCGTCACCACCGTGCCACGACCCGAGATCGAGAACACGTCTTCCACCGGCATCAGGAAGGCGCCGTCAACTGCGCGCTCCGGCGTCGGGATGTACGTGTCCAGCGCGTCGGCCAG
>NZ_JALQDC010000073.1:0-279 GCF_023631445.1 Caballeronia sp. GAWG1-5s-s
GGGCTGGCCACACAAGTGCTTGCTGGGCTGGGCGAAAGCTTCGGCTACCGTCGGGGAATCCATGGGCGCCTGGTCGCGGAGGTCGACCGCGACGTGCCGCTACTGAAGAAGCTCAAGCGCCTTGCTCGCCTGATATCGCAGTCCACGCTGATCCCGGAGGATATCCGCCCGGATCTCGTCGATGTGCCCCAGACGCTTGACACACTTGCAACCGCGCTGTCTTTCGGTTCCATGGACACGCAACAGCAGATGATGGAGCAGATCGCGAAAGGGCTGGAC
>NZ_JALQDC010000074.1:0-269 GCF_023631445.1 Caballeronia sp. GAWG1-5s-s
CCTCACGGGCGCGCAATTCGTGATCGCCGATTTCAGCGCGGCGCGCATGACCGGCGCACGTTGCGACGGCACGCGCTTCGTGCAGGCCAACCTGAGCGGCGCGAGCCTGCAACGCGCGACGTTGACGGGCGCGCTATTCATCGATTGCGATTGCTCGCACGTCGATCTCAGCGAAGCCGATTGCGCACGCGCCGACTTCGGCAATGCCGATTTCCACGCACTGATCGACGAGCGCACTCACTGGGGCAACGCGGCGCGCGAACGCACGC
>NZ_JALQDC010000075.1:0-266 GCF_023631445.1 Caballeronia sp. GAWG1-5s-s
ACATTCACCACTTCAAAATTATTCGCGTTTATTTCATTTACCTCTGACTACGAAAATGAGCTACCCAATCATGTTGAATATACAATTTATACCCAAGAGTAAGTGAAATTCAGGTAAAAATAATCGAATATACAGTATGTACTATTTCTAACATATTTAAAAAATCAGAGATTCAATGTACAATTACAAAATCGACACGATTTTTCCGAATCCTTATGAATACATGTACGCCAAAGCGCCAGAGAACTATTGCAACGGTACAAAAT
>NZ_JALQDC010000076.1:0-265 GCF_023631445.1 Caballeronia sp. GAWG1-5s-s
CGTGGGGACCAACACGCAGGCAGGGGTATCGGCGGGTCAGGGCATTCCGTTTATTCGCCCATATACTTGGTTCATGGACCCAATCAACGACTGGAACGACGGCGAAACAGGCAACCTTCCAGTCGCTGACTTCGACGGACTTCACGCGAATAGAGTGGGCGAGGCGACTAAGGGCCGATTGACATATGCGGCACTTGCGCGCGCGAACAATAACACGCAAGCCAGCGCCCCATTCTCGTCATTGTCATCTTGGTCAAACATGGAA
>NZ_JALQDC010000077.1:0-259 GCF_023631445.1 Caballeronia sp. GAWG1-5s-s
TCGTGACGGCGATCGACAACACGTATTCGGCGGGGCTCGCGTTCAAGCCGTTCGAACATGGCGTCGATATCTCGGTGCAGGCGCTGACGAAATATCAGTCGGGCGGCAGCGACATTCTGATGGGCGCGACCATCGTTCGCGATTTCGAGCTGCATAAGAAGCTCAAGCGCGCGCGCATGCGGGTGGGCGTGGGTGTGTCGTCCGACGACGCATCGCTCGTGTTGCGCAGCTTGCCGACGATGCAACTGCGCTACGAGGC
>NZ_JALQDC010000078.1:0-253 GCF_023631445.1 Caballeronia sp. GAWG1-5s-s
GGTCTAAATTACGTGCCATAACGCTGGCTTTGAATGCACGGACCAGTACATCAAATGAAGCATTGTCTTTTGATGCTAACGTATCAAGCTGTTGTGTCACTTCTTTTAGTTTTAACTCAAAACCTTTACGTTCTTGGCGTTCTGTAAAACGTGGTGGGTAGTGACGGGCTTTGCCTTCAGCCAACTGTAAGAAGTCATCAATTTCAGTAATGTCGACTTCATTGTCGCCTGCCAGTACGGCAAACTTTAATTG
>NZ_JALQDC010000079.1:0-244 GCF_023631445.1 Caballeronia sp. GAWG1-5s-s
GCGGGAGTAGCTCAGTTGGTAGAGCGCAACCTTGCCAAGGTTGAGGTCGCGAGTTCGAGACTCGTCTCCCGCTCCAGGTTTCGAAGTTTTCGGTGCAAGCAGCGCGTGAGCGAAGCGGTATCGGAAACAGCAAGCAGTAGATAGCAGTAAAGCAGCGCAGGTTTTACGCGGGAGTAGCTCAGTTGGTAGAGCGCAACCTTGCCAAGGTTGAGGTCGCGAGTTCGAGACTCGTCTCCCGCTCCAG
>NZ_JALQDC010000080.1:0-244 GCF_023631445.1 Caballeronia sp. GAWG1-5s-s
CCCCCCCCCCGCCCAATGTTTAATGATAGGGCGAGGACCGAAAACTACACGCGCGCAATATCGTCGGCAGCGTCTGTTGTGTATAAGAGACTGGCTCTCGTCCACGCCCGCCAGCCAGACGCCCACGAGCTTCGGCGCGGCGGGCCATAGTCTGTCTCTGAATCAGATCTCCGAGCCCACGTGACTACTGTTGTATTCTGGTAACGGCACGATCGCTGGTCTACAGGCGGTTGTGGCGTGGTGT
>NZ_JALQDC010000081.1:0-233 GCF_023631445.1 Caballeronia sp. GAWG1-5s-s
ATCCCCGCTGTTTCCAGACACGCGTCTCATGCCTCGATTTCTTCAGAAGTAAGGTGTGCACGGAGATTTCTAAAAGAGCCAGGTTGGCGGGTACAAACGGCATGTGCGTGCGGTACGCGGTCTGCCCGACGCCGCTTTCGTCGCCCCGCACGTGCCTCGTATTCACAGCTGACGCTGCCGACGAGATTGCGCTCGTGAAGATATCGGTGTTCGCCGTATCAGTTTAATACTGG
>NZ_JALQDC010000082.1:0-233 GCF_023631445.1 Caballeronia sp. GAWG1-5s-s
CAATAGTAGTAATTTGTACATTAGAAATTTGCCCAGATGAATTTACGGTAATATTTGCAAAAGCATTAGATCCATAAAATCCAGGTGTACCGTCAATAACAGAAATATTTGCACCCATACCATCATGTATCAAACAGTTATATTTGATAGTTTCTGTGGGCGCAGATGGTTTAATGATTAAATCGACAAAAGATCCTACCTGACCTGCAGTTCCTTTTTGAACTACGATATAT
>NZ_JALQDC010000083.1:0-231 GCF_023631445.1 Caballeronia sp. GAWG1-5s-s
CCGTCGAAATGTCTGCGGCACGGAGGCAGTTTCCGGCCCTCACTCCCAGCCCCAAGGCTGACACTGCAGTCTCGATAAACCAAGGCGGTAAGCAGCGTGCTAAGCTTCCAGCGTCCACATTCGATAAACTCGACGTGAGATATTCGAATCGCCGAACGCCCAGCGTAATCCGATGGATTGCCGCCAGTCCGGCCTCTTTCCTTTGATAGGATTGGTCATCAAATATTCCAG
>NZ_JALQDC010000084.1:0-230 GCF_023631445.1 Caballeronia sp. GAWG1-5s-s
ATTTGATTTAGTACCATTGGAAGCAGGGGCATTAGAAATGCTTAATGGTAATGTACCTATATACGGGGCAATTACAGAAGGGTTTGACCTTATCCCAATTACAGCAACAGTTACACCTTCATCTATCCCGCAAATTGATACTCAATTACCATACATATTTGTAGGTAGTCAAAGTGGGGATAGTGCTTTTGGTACTCCGTATGTAGCAGGGGGTATAACATCTCCCGGAG
>NZ_JALQDC010000085.1:0-229 GCF_023631445.1 Caballeronia sp. GAWG1-5s-s
AAATTACCCTGGACGTCCTGCTGCTCCGTCACGACATTTAGCACTTGCCCGGACAGGCCACTGATATCCAGCATGGCCCCATCCATGATCTCCAGGCGCCGAATAGCATTCACTGGAATACGCCTCAGCGCGGTACTGGCGTCATTGCCCTTGCCAGTGATTCTCTGACCGTTAATCAGCACATTCTGCGAAGCATCTCCCAAGCCTCGGTCGTCGCTCACTTCAGTAA
>NZ_JALQDC010000086.1:0-227 GCF_023631445.1 Caballeronia sp. GAWG1-5s-s
CACCCATCTCTAAGTGCTTTCAGATAATCTCTTTACTACTTCTTCCTGATTGTTAAAGAACGTTTAGCCGATAGGTGTCTTGCAATACCCACAGCATCAACTGGCTAGCAATCGCCAATGCTTAATGCTTCGCTTTTTGCGAAACCCTAAGCATTGAGGATTGGTGGAGGATGACGGGATCGAACCGACGACCCCCTGCTTGCAAAGCAGGTGCTCTCCCAGCTGAG
>NZ_JALQDC010000087.1:0-224 GCF_023631445.1 Caballeronia sp. GAWG1-5s-s
GGGTCTGTAGCTCAGTCGGTTAGAGCACCGTCTTGATAAGGCGGGGGTCGTTGGTTCGAATCCAACCAGACCCACCATGTCGGCGGTCGTTAGCGCGTGAGCGCTTACGAAGGCCCCACCCTCGAAGAGGGCAGGGTCAGATAGACGCGGGGGATTAGCTCAGCTGGGAGAGCACCTGCTTTGCAAGCAGGGGGTCGTCGGTTCGATCCCGTCATCCTCCACCA
>NZ_JALQDC010000088.1:0-202 GCF_023631445.1 Caballeronia sp. GAWG1-5s-s
CACCACATGCACTTGTTCGCTTGACCCTATAACGAGTGTGTCTCGCGACACCTCTGTCATAGGCTGAGTATTCGCGTGTCGGTCCGCGTTAGTGCTTTAGCACTTACGTGGACCCCACACTACGTGTTGTGCCGTATTCCAAATCGATCTTTCGATCGTCTTGAGATACATCGATACAATCACTACCCTGACTACCCTACTC